>NZ_JBTCWL010000137.1:0-1566 GCF_054325275.1 Oryzihumus sp. | reverse complement strand
CGTCAGACGGCGGGGACGACGAGCAGCGCGGTCGGGGCGAGGATCAGCAGCGTCGCCGCGGCGAGGGCGGCCCACCGGGCGGCCGCGGACAGCGGTGCGGGCGGGTCGAGCAGCCGGACGACGCGGGCGCGGATCCCGCTGCCGGTGACGGCGAGCGCGCCCTCGGGCACACCTCCCCCGCCGTCGGCCCCGGCGGCGGCGACGATCGCGCGGGCCAGCGTGCGCCGCGGCTCGGGACCGGGCAGCGAGCCGAGTGCGACGTCGTCGGCCCGCATCTCCACCAGCTCCCGGACCGCCGCGTGCGCGCGGGCGGCCGCGGGCAGCACGGGAAGCGCGGCCTCCCACGCCACGAACGGCAGCAGGAGCAGGTGATGGTGCTCCTTCAGGTGCGCGCGCTCGTGCGCGACGACGGCGGCCAGTTGCTCGTCGTCGAGCTCGGCCACCATGCCCGAGGAGAACACCAGCAGTGGGCGCGCCCCCGGGATGCAGAACGCGACCGGCGCCGGGTGGTCGAGCAGCCGCGCGTCGGGGACGTCGACCGCCGGACGGACGACGAGCTCGAGCAGCGCCCGGTGCCTGCGGCGGGTGCGCGTCGTGCGCACCCAGGAGAGCAGCAGCACCCCCACCAACTCCGCCGCCAGGACTCCGGCCAGGGTCAGCGCGACCCAGTGGTCGCCGCGCACCGGATCGACGGCCGGCCGCCCACGCGCCAGCGCCCAGGCCGCACCCGGCACCGACGCCCCCCAGGGCGCGAGCCCGTGGACGAGCAGCGCCCCGATCATCGACAACCCACCGGCCAGCCCGACCGCCTGCCAGCAGACGAGCGCGACCAGCGGGTCGCGCCGGGCCCAGCCGGCGCGCGCGAGCAGGGCGGGGACGGGCCAGGCGAGCAGCGCCGCCAGGACGGCGAGCGCGGCCGCGGTGGCGGGCAGCACGGGCGGGCGGAGCGGTGTCAGCCGCGCGCGGCGTCGTCCGCGCCGGCGAGCAGCTCCCGGAGCAGCCGGGCCTCGTCCTGCGACACGCTGCCGACGAACCGGGCCAGCACGGCCTGCCGGTCACCGGAGTTGCCGAGCACCTCGTGCATGAGCTCGGCGGAGTGATCGGCCCGGGAGGCACTGGCGCGGAAGCGGCGCGGCCGCTCGTCGTCGTGGACGACGAAGCCCTTGTGCTCGAGCCGGGTCAGCACCGTGTGCACGGTGGTGAGCGCGACCCCACGGTCGGCGAGCTCCTCGCGCAGCGTCGTGGCCGCGACCGGACCGTCCGCGGACCACAACCGGTCCATGACCGCACGCTCCAGCTCCCCCAGCGACGCCACGGTTCCTCCTGTCTCGCAGCTCACAGCACGGTGTTCTACGTGTCGTAGAAAAATGTCTTCTACCCGGCGTAGAAAGAACGAGTCGATCGTAGCTCGCCGAGGAGGGCACAGACTGTGGACGTCCTGGACATCGCACGCTGGCAGTTCGGGATCACGACCGTCTACCACTTCCTGATGGTCCCGCTGACCATCGGCCTCGGGGTGCTGGTCGCGGTCATGCACACCATGTGGGTGCGCACCGACAAGCCCGA
>NZ_JBTCWL010000136.1:0-1689 GCF_054325275.1 Oryzihumus sp. | reverse complement strand
AAGGTCAAGCACCCCATGGACGCCGGGCAGAAGGGCCAGAAGGGCATCGAATGGTAAGCGTCCCGCGGGTCGTCGTCGCTGCGCCCGCCTCCGGCCACGGCAAGACCACCGTGGCCACCGGGTTGATGGCGGCGCTGCGCGCACGCGGGCACGTCGTGTCGGGCCACAAGGTCGGGCCCGACTACATCGACCCGGGCTACCACGCGCTGGCCACCGGACGCTCCGGGCGCAACCTCGACCCGGTGCTGACCAGCGAGGAACTCATCGTCGCGCTGTTCCTGCACGGCGCCCGCGGCGCGGACCTCGCCGTCGTCGAGGGGGTGATGGGGCTGTTCGACGGCCGCGCCACGACCTCGACCGGCTCCACCGCCCACGTCGCCAGGCTGCTCGGCGCACCGGTGCTGCTCGTGGTCGACGCCGCCGCCCAGGGCCGCTCGGTGGCCGCGCTCGTCGCGGGGTTCCGCAGCTACGACCCGCGGGTTCGGCTGGGCGGGGTCGTCCTCAACCGGGTGGGGTCCGACCGGCACGAGGAGATCCTGCGGGCCGCGCTCGCCGACCTGGGCGTGCCCGTGCTGGGGGCGGTGCGCCGGGACGACGCGGTCGCGACGCCGTCGCGGCACCTGGGTCTCGTGCCCGCCGCGGAACGCGCCGCGGAGGCGGTCAGTTCGGTCGCGCGGCTCGGTGACCTGCTAGCCCGGTCGATCGACCTGGACGCGGTGCTCGCGGTCGCCGGCGACGCCTCACCGCTCGCCGGGACGCCGTGGACGCCACCCGCGCTCGCCGAGGGCGCGGGGCAGCGTCCCGTCGTCGCGATGGCCGGTGGCGCCGCGTTCACGTTCTCCTACGCCGAGCACGCCGAGTTGCTGGCAGCGGCCGGGGCGCAGGTCGTGCCCGTGGACCCGCTGCGCGACGAGTCGCTGCCTGCCGGCACCGCCGCGCTCGTCCTCGGCGGCGGGGTCCCGGAGATGCACGCGCGCGCGCTCTCGGCGAACGAACGCCTGCGCGCGCAGGTCGCCGGGCTCGCCCGGTCGGGGGCACCCGTCGTGGCGGAGTGCGCGGGGCTGCTCTACCTGGTCCGCGAACTGGACGGCCAGCCCATGTGCGGCGTCCTCGACGCGACCGCCCGGATGACCCCCCGACTGACGCTCGGATACCGGGAGGCGACCGCGCCCTCCGATGCGCTCGTCCCGGCGGGCACGGCCGTCACCGCGCACGAGTTCCACCGCACCGTCGTCGAGCCCGGCGCCGGGGCCACCCCCGCCTGGTCGATGGGCTCGCAGCCAGAGGGATTCGTCGAGGGCGGGGTGCACGCGTCCTACCTGCACCAACACTGGGCTGCGCACCCGGAGATCGCCACCCGGCTGGTGCGCCGAGCCTGCCGGCACGCGGGGGTCGCCGCATGAATCGGCTGGTGGGGGTGGGCGTCGGGCCCGGCGACCCCGAGCTGGTGACCGTCAAGGCAGTACGGGTGATGCGCGACGCGGACGTCGTCCTCGTCCCGGTGCTCGCCGGGGACGAGCCGGGCCGGGCCGAGGCGACCGTGCGGGGGTACGTCCCGGCCGACCGGCTGCGCAGGGCGGTCTTCACGATGGACGAAGGCCGCGGCACCACCCCGCGCCGCGAAGCCGCCTGGGACGCCGCGGCAGCCGAGGTGCTTCGCGCCTTCGACGGCGGCGCGACAACGGTCGC
>NZ_JBTCWL010000135.1:0-1992 GCF_054325275.1 Oryzihumus sp. | reverse complement strand
CCCGATGACGGTGCTGCGCATCGTCAAGGTCCGCTCGGCCGACTTCAGCCGGCTGGAGAACCTGCAGACCCTCGTCCGGGAGGTCGTCCACGGCGACCTCGACGTGGCCTCGGCGCGGGCCCGGCTCGACGACATCTCCGGCGCGCCCCACCCCTACCGGCGCTGGCTGGTCACCTTCTCCCTGGCGGTCATGGGCGGCGCCGTCGGCCTGTTCCTCGGTGGCGGGCCGCTCGCGGTGCTGCTCAGCGCCGGCACCACCGCGCTCGTCGACCGGGTGCAGCGCCGGCTGGCCCACCGCGGCCTGGCCGCGTTCTTCACCCAGGCGGTCGGCGCGGCCATCCCGACCATGGTGGCGGTGCTGCTCATCGCCGGGGGGTCACGCAGCCCCGAGCTGGTCAAGGCGCTGCCCCCGTCGCTGGTGGTCGCCACGGGCATCGTGGTGCTGCTGGCCGGCCTGTCCGTCGTGGGCGCCGCCCAGGACGCCATCGACGGCTACTACGTGACCGCCGGCGCGCGCGGCTTCGAGGTCCTCATGCTGACCTTCGGCGTCGTCGTCGGCGTCGGCGCGATCCTGGCGGTCGGGCGCCGGATGGGCGTCCCGCTGGACATCAGCGCCCAGGCCAGCCTCGCGCCCAACCCGCTCGTCCAGGTCGCCGCGGCCATGCTCGTCGCCGGGGCCTTCGCCGTCTCCGCCTACGCCGGCGGCCGGGCCGCGTTCGTGGCCATGGGCACGGCCGGCCTGGGCTGGCTGGCGTTCCTCGGCGCCAGCCACCTCAGCTTCGGCACCCCGGTCGCCTCGGGCATCGCCGCTGCCGTGGTCGGTGTCCTGGCCCAGGTGGTGTCCTCCCGGCTGCGGGTGCCGTCGCTGGCCATCACCACCGCCGGCATCGCACCCCTGCTGCCCGGTCTGTCGGTCTACCGCGGCCTGTTCGAGATCCTCGGCCGCAGCTCGGGCGTCAGCCCGCTCGACGGGGCGTCCTCGCTGTTCATGGCCGCCGGCATCGGCATGGCGCTGGCCGCCGGAGTCTCCTTCGGCACGTTCGTCGCCCGCCCACTGCGCACCGAGCTCGACCGTGGCCAGCGCCGCGCGCTGCGCCGGTCCACCGGTGAGACCGCGCGCGAGTAGCCGCGGCCCCGGCTGCGGCCAGGGTGAAGCGTTGACCACACTCCGGCGTGGTCAACCCTTCACCCGGAGCCGTCGTGGGCGGCGATGACGCGCTTGGGGGCCACCGAGCGCCAGGCCGACTCGAGCAGCTCGCCGAGGTCGTCCCACGCCGGGTCCCCGTCACCGTCGAACGCGGTGAGCCGCGCGCCCACCCAGCCACGCGGCCCGACATACGGCGGCCTGAACCACCGCCGCCCGTCGCGGGCGATGAGGTCCTGCTGGACCTCGGTGGTGGCCTTGACCCACACCGCGTCCCACGCCACTCCGTGGTGCTCGGGCATGAACATCGCCAGCGACTTCGCCCGCACCTGGAACTGCGGGTGCCCGACCCCGAAGTGCTCCTCGACCTCGGGCAGGTCCGCGAGCAGGTCACGCACGCGCGCGAGCAGGGCGGGGTCGCCGGGCTCGTATCGCGGGTGCGGGCTCACCCGGCCATGACACCGCCGGGTTCGCACCGCCGCAACACGTGAGCAAGCGCACGCCCCGCGGCCCTGTCCCGTCGGCGGGGCGGTCCGGCAGCATGGCGGGCGATCCGTGGACCGTCGGCAGGAGGAGCAGGGCATGCAGTTCGGGCGCAGCTACGAGGAGTTCGAGGTCGGCGCGGTCTACAAGCACTGGCCCGGGAAGACGGTCACCGAGTACGACGACCACCTCTTCTGCCTGCTGACGATGAACCACCACCCGCTGCACCTCGACACCAACTACGCCGAGAAGACCACGCAGTTCGGGCAGAACGTCGTCGTCGGCAACTACATCTACTCGCTGCTCCTGGGCATGTCCGTGCCGGACGTCAGCGGCAAGGCGATCGCCAACCTCGAGATCGAGTC
>NZ_JBTCWL010000134.1:0-2270 GCF_054325275.1 Oryzihumus sp. | reverse complement strand
ACCCCGAAGCCGCCGCCCACATCCGGGGCGATGCACTCGACCTTGGCCAGCGGCATACCGAGCTTGGCCGCGACCGCGGCCCGCACGCCCGTGGACGTCTGGGTGGAGGAGTAGATGCGAAGGCTCTGCTCGTCGCTGTCCCAGCGGGCGTAGACGCCCTTGCCCTCCATCGGCATGCAGGCGCTGCGCTCGATCTCCAGGGCCAGGGTGAGCCGGTGCGGGGCGGCCGCGATCGCCGCCGCGGTGTCGCCGACCTCCTGGACCATGTGCGCCGCGACGTTGCCCGGCGCCTCCTCGTGCACGAGCGCCTCGCCGGAGCGGGCGGCCTCGATGCCGACGACGACGGGCAGCTGCTCGTACTCCACCCGGATCCGCTCGCAGGCGTCCTCGGCGACGTAGCGGTCGGTCGCCACGACCATGGCCACCGGCTCGCCGACATGGTTGACCAGCTCCGGGGCCAGGGGGTAGCCCGTCATCGGGTTGGTCAGCGTGGGGTGCGGGATGAGCAGCGGCAGGCGCTCGGCGGTCTTGCCGTCGAGGTCCTCGTAGGTGTAGATCGCCACGACGCCCTCGACGTCGATCGCCTCGGAGACGTCGATGTCGGTGATCCGCGCGTGCGCGTAGGGGCTGCGCACGAAGGCCGCGGCGAGCGCGTCGTGGCCGAGGTCGTCGAGGTAGCGGCCGTTGCCGGTGACCAGCCGCGGGTCCTCCGTGCGGTGGACCGGGGCGCCGAACATCCGCGTGGTCATGCGCCCGCCTCCCGCTCGCGGGTGATCTCGGCCGCGCGCAGCACCGACTTCACGATGTTCTGGTAGCCCGTGCAGCGGCAGAGGTTGCCCGAGATGCACTCGCGCGCCTCGGCCTCGGTCGGGTCCGGGTTCTCCTGCAGGTATGCCGAGATGGTCGTCAGGAAGCCCGGGGTGCAGAAGCCGCACTGCAGGCCGTGGCACTCGGTGAACGCCTGCTGCACCGGGCTCATCTGCTCCGCGTCGGGAGCCAGGCCCTCGACCGTCGTGATCTCGTGGTCCTGGGCGGTGACCGCGAACATCAGACAGGAGCGCATCGGCTGGCCGTCGACGAGGACGGTGCAGGCGCCGCAGACGCCGTGCTCGCAGCCGACGTGTGTGCCGGTCAGCCGCAGGTCGTGGCGCAGGAAGTCCGAGAGCAGGCGCCGCGCCGGCGCGGTCGCGGTGCGGGCGACGCCGTTGACGCGCAGCGTGATCTCGAGCTGCTGCTCGACGGTCGAGGTGGTGTCGGTCATCGGGTCTGGCCTTCGAGAGCGGTGGCCGCGGCCTCGGTGAGGACGCGGGTGGTCAGGACGCCGGCGAGCATGCGGCGGTAGTCGGCGGTGGCGTGGATGTCGCCGTCGGGGTCGACGTGGTCACGGGCCATCTCGGCGGCCTTGGCCCAGTCGACGTCGGCGACCTCGCGCCCGGCGAAGGCCTCGGTCAGGTCGAGGACGTCCGGGGTCGGCGTGACCGAGACGAACGCCGCGCGCACCGTGGTGACCACACCGTCGGTGACCGTGACCGCCGCGGCGACCCCGGCGAGGGCGTAGTCGCCGTGGCGCCGGGCGCTCTCGGCGAACGCGGTGCCGGTGCCGGCCGGGAAGCGGCCGAAGCGGACCCCGGTGGCCATCTCGCCCTCGGTGAGGCAGGACTCCAGCGGGCCGAGGAAGAAGTCCGCGGCCGCGATCTCGCGGGTGCCTGCGGCACTGGCCGCCTCGACATACCCCTGGGTGAGCGCCAGCACGGCCGGCATCTCCCCGGAGGGGTCGGCGTGCGCGATGGAGCCGGTGGTGGTGCCGCGGTTGCGGATCGCGGGGTGCGCCACGTTGCGCAGGGCCTGGCGCAGCAGGGGGTTCGCGGCGAACGCGCCGTCGTGCCGCTCGAGCTGGGAGTGGCGCACCAGGGCGCCGATCCGCACCGCGTCGTCGGTGACCTCGACGGTGTCCAGCCCGGCGACCCGGTTGATGTCCACGAGGTGGCCCGGCGCGGCCAGGCGCATGTTGAGGATCGGGATGAGGCTCTGGCCGCCGGCGAGGACCTTGCCGTCGTGCCCGACCTCGGCCAGGACCGCGACCGCCTCGGCGACGCTGCGAGGCGCGTGGTGGACGAAGGGGGAGGGCTTCACCGTGACGATCCTGCCTTGCGTGCTGGGGTGTGGATATGGGACGGGCTCACCGCTGCGGGCGAGTGATGTTGGCAACTTCTGCCGTCAATCCTGCCCCCGAATGGCACGTGGGCCACGCCGATCCCGAAGATCGGCGT
>NZ_JBTCWL010000133.1:0-2618 GCF_054325275.1 Oryzihumus sp. | reverse complement strand
GTCGCCTTCAGCGACAGGGAGACACGCTCGCGGTCCATGTCCACGTCGAGCACCTCGACGGTGACCTCCTGGCCCACCTCGACGACCTCGGACGGGTGGTCGATGTGCTTCCAGGACAGCTCGGAGACGTGCACCAGGCCGTCGACGCCACCGAGGTCGACGAACGCACCGAAGTTGACGATGCTGCTGACGACGCCGGAGCGGACCTGACCCTTCTGGAGCTCCTTGAGGAACGTGGTGCGCACCTCGGACTGGGTCTGCTCGAGCCACGCACGGCGGGACAGGACCACGTTGTTGCGGTTCTTGTCCAGCTCGATGATCTTGGCCTCGATCTCCTTGCCCACGTAGGGCTGGAGGTCGCGGACACGACGCATCTCGACGAGGGACGCCGGCAGGAAGCCGCGCAGGCCGATGTCGAGGATGAGGCCACCCTTGACGACCTCGATGACGGTGCCGGTGACGACGCCGTCCTCCTCCTTGACCTTCTCGATCGTGCCCCAGGCGCGCTCGTACTGCGCACGCTTCTTGGACAGGATCAGGCGGCCTTCCTTGTCCTCCTTCTGGAGGACCAGGGCCTCGACCTCATCGCCCACGGAAACGACCTCGGCCGGGTCGACGTCGTGCTTGATGGAGAGCTCGCGGGAGGGGATGACACCCTCGGTCTTGTAGCCGATGTCGAGCAGGACCTCGTCCCGGTCGACCTTGACGATGACACCCTCGACGATGTCGCCGTCGTTGAAGTGCTTGATCGTCGCGTCGATGGCGGCGAGCAGCTCCTCCTCAGACCCGATGTCGTTGATCGCGATCTGCGGGGTGGCCTTCTCAGCCGTGGTGGCAGTCATGTAGTGGGAACTCCGATGGTGGACAGATATCGATGGGAATGCACGTCCGGCCGCCGTGACGTGACCGGACGCACACAGATGTGCTCGTCCACCTTACCGATGCCGTCTCGCACAGGTCAAAGCAGGGCAGGATAGCGCCGTGACCGATGATCTCGAGGCGTTTGAGCAGGTGGGTCGGCGTGCCGCGGACCAGGAGGAGACGGTCCGGGCCAACCGGTCGTGGTGGGACGACGAGGCGGTCGGGTACTACGCCGAGCACGGCGTGTTCCTCGGCGACACCGACTTCGTCTGGGGCCCCGAGGGCGTGCGGGAGGAGGAGCTGCACCTGCTCGGCGACGTCCGCGGGAAGCGGGTCCTGGAGATCGGCGCCGGGGCCGCCCAGTGCTCCCGGTACCTCGCGGGGCTGGGGGCGCAGGTCGTGGCCAGCGACCTGTCCGGCGGCATGCTGCGCCAGGGCCGTGCGATCGACGCGACGGCGGTGCCGGAGCTGGGGGCGCCGACGCAGGGGGCGCCGGCACCCCGGCCGCCCGTCCCGCTGGTGCAGTGCGACGCCGCCGCCCTCCCCTTCGGTGACGAGGCGTTCGACACCGTGTTCACGGCATACGGCGTCGTGCCGTTCGTCGCGGACTCGGCGCTGGTGATGCGCGAGTGCGCCCGGGTGCTGCGCCCCGGTGGGCGCCTCGTCTTCTCGACCACGCACCCGATCCGCTGGGCGTTCGCGGACGACCCCGGCCCGGAGGGGCTGGTGGCCCGCCTGCCGTACTTCGACCGCACCCCCTACGTCGAGGCCGACGCCGCCGGCCGGGCGACCTATGTCGAGCACCACCGCACCCTTGGGGACCGCGTGCGCGAGCTGACCGCGGCCGGGCTGCGCCTGGTCGACCTCGTCGAGCCGGAGTGGCCCGAGACCAACGGCCAGGAGTGGGGCGGCTGGAGCCCGCTGCGGGGCGCGATCATCCCCGGCACGGCGATCTTCGTGGCCGAGAGGCCCTGACCCGGGCGGCTGCGCCGAATCGCCCCGGCCGTCGGCCCGGTGCTGCCACACTCCTGACGTGGCAGGACAGCCGCTCAAGCCTTCACCGGGGTCGCGCAGCCGGTCCGCCTTCCTGTGGGCGGGCGGCTTCGGCACCCTGGGCGCGCTGGCCCTCGGCGGGGTGGCCCTGCTCAACTGGGCCGCGGCGACGGTGGGCCTGTTCCTCGTGCAGGTCGCGCTGCCGGACAGCGGCGCCAGCCTGGACAACGCCCGGCTCCTGACAGCCGCGGTCTGCGCGATCGCCGCCTGCCTCGCCGTGGCGCTCGGCGGCGGGTGGCGGCTCTCCCCCGAGGACGCCCTGCTGCCCCCGGCGCTCACCGGCGCCCTGTGGGGTCTGGCGGGGACCGCCGCGGGGTACGCCGTGCTCTGGCTGGCGCTCGGCTACAACCCGCTCGGGTAGCCGCTGTGCACCCGGCTCCGACCTGGTGCCCAGTACGCCGCGAACCGCGCTCCGTCAGGCCAGGTTTCGCGGAGGAACGGGCGCCAGGTCGGGTGCCGCGACACGGCGGACGCGGTGACGACCGCGCAGTGGGGCGGCCTGCACCCGCAGCAGGCGGGGCACGGCCGCCAGCACGGCGAGCGGCCCGTAGCCGCCGATCACGGGGCAGGCCAGGATGAGCGCCGGCGCCAGCAGCCAGGCCCGGCCGCCGCGCGCGGCAAACAGGCAGACCCCGAGGGCCACGAGCAGGCGCAGCCCGACGCTGCCCCCGTGCCCCCCGGCGGTCCGGGCCAGGAACTGCACC
>NZ_JBTCWL010000132.1:0-2736 GCF_054325275.1 Oryzihumus sp. | reverse complement strand
TCACCAGAACCGGGTGCCCGGCTCGCCCTTGAACGGGCCGACCACCCGCGAGGTGATCCAGCCGCCGTAGAAGCCACCCGGCTGCGGGCGGACCAGCTCCCCGTCCACCGTGCAGCGGTCCATCGCCGCCGGGTACAGCGCCACATGGTCGGCAACCGGCGCGAACCGCGCACTCGGCCGCGGGTAGAACCAGGCCGCGGCGGGAGCCACGACGTCGCCGCCGACCACGTCGAGGTAGGACGCGGTGCCCTTCCACTCGCAGAAGCTGCTCCCGGGCGCCGGCCGGAGCGCCCCGTCGACGAACGCCCCGCGGGGCAGGTAGTACGTCGGCGGGTGGCTGGTCTCCAGGACCCGAAGCGCGGCCGTCGTGTCGGCGACGAGCTGCCCACCGAGCCAGACCTGCACGTGCTCGCCGGTCGGCACAAGTGCCGGCGGGCGCGGGTAGTCCCACACCGACTCCTGGCCCGGGCCGGGCTGTTCGCGCGCAGGCCTCACCGCCCCAGCGTAAGCACACCTGCCCCCGCGCTACTCGCAGACGACCCCGTCGTGGTCGCGGTCCTGGTACCAGTCGTACTCCGGGTCCCGGCCGCGCACGTACGGCCCGTAGCCCTGGGCGGTGGCCTCCCGGCAGGTCCCGAACCGGGGGTCGAGCACGCCACTGGTCCTCGCCGCCGGAGCCGGATCCGGTTGCGGCGCAAGCGTGCTCGCCGCCTCGACCGACCCTCCGCCGAGGACGAACGGCCGCGCAGCCGGCAGTCCCTGCCCCGGGCACCCGGACAGGACGACCCGGATCGCCTCCCGCTCCGCGGCGGTGACCCACAGGCCGTAGCGCGCCTTCACCGCGACCTGCCGCGCGACATACGCGCAGCGGTAGCTACGGACCGGCGGCAGCCAGGTGGCCGCGTCGCCGTCCCCCTTGGCCTCGTTGGTCGGACCGTCGACCGCCAGCAGGTTCAGCGAGTCGTTGGCGAACGCCTGGCGCGTGGCGGCGCTCCAGCGCTGGGCCCCCTTCTGCCATGCGTCGGACAACGCCACGACGTGGTCGATCTGCACCGCGGTCGAGGTCGCCTGCCCCCGCAGGAACGCGATGGTCCGCCCCGTGTAGGGGTCGTGCAGCGTCCCCCGCAGCACGAGGCAGCCGTGCGTGCCGGCCCGGAGGACGTATGCCGTGAGGTCGCGTCGCAGGACGTCGTTGCGGGTGTCGCAGCCGTTGCGGTCGACGTCCGCCCACGCCTGGCCGAACATCGCCCGGGCATACCCCGACTTGGGCGCCCGGCCCTTGACCGGCAGGGTCGCCAACGCCGCCAGGGCGGTGCCCGGTGCGGGTGCCGGCTCGGCCGTGGACGGCGTGGCCGTCGAGGTGACCACCGGACCCGCGGCGGCCGGGCTCGACGGCGAGGGGTCTGGTGCGGACGAGGGTGACCTGGAGGCCGAGGACTGGACGGTCACGGACCGCCCGGCCGACGCCAGCACCGGTGCCGGCGCGGGCGCCAACGCGCCACCGATGCCGGCCACGACGAGCCCGGCCGCGGCGACCGCTCCCCCGACCCCGCGGGAGCCGATCCGCGCCCAGCGCACACGTCCGCGCAGGGTCGCGGTGAGCCCGACCCCGGCAGCGACCAGACCGGCCAGCGTAAGCAGTCCGGCAAGGCCGCCGTCAGCGGTCGTCGAGGGTGCGAGGAGCACGAGCACCCGACGACGGTAGGACGGACCGGTGCCCGGGGTGACGGGTTTGCTCCAAGTCCACCCCGATGAGGTGACCCCGCCCGTCGGATGATGGGCGGGTGAGCAGTCCGCTCGCCTACTGGACCGGCGTGGCCCTCGGGGCGCTCGTGTGCGTCGTGCTGTGCGTGGCGTGCTGCCGGTGGCCGGGCGGCTGGACACATCGCGCCGGGCGCATCATCGCGCTGCTGCTGGCCGCCGACGCGGTGACGTTCGTGATCTCCCCGGTCGTCACCGGACGGTGGTCCGTGCAGACCTCCCTGCCGCTGGCCCTGTGCGACGTGGCCCTCATCGTCGCCGCGGTCGCCTGCTGGTTCCCGCAGTGGGCACTGGCGGTCGAGCTGACGTGGTTCTGGGGGCTGACCGGCACGCTGCAGGCCGTGCTGACCCCCGACCTGACGGCCACGTTCCCCGAGCTGGAGTTCTTCGAGTTCGTCATCGGGCACGTCGGGATCGTCGTCGCGGCCTTCTACCTCGTCGTGGGGCTGCGCCGGCAACCTCGTCGAGGCTCGGTGGCCCGCGTCTTCGCGATCACCGTGGCGTGGACCGCCCTCGTCGGGGTCTTCGACTGGCTGACCGGGTCCAACTACATGTTCCTCGCGGCGGTGCCGGAGCACGCCTCGCTGCTCTCGGTCCTGGGGCCCGGGCCGTGGTACATCCTCAGCGCGGCGGGGGTCGCCCTGGTGATGCTGCTGGTCCTCGACGCACCGTTCCGCCTGCGCGGCGCGCGGTCGCGCCGTTGAAAGCGGCACCCCGGCGCGGTGCGCTGGCGCCGTGCCGGGGTAACGATGACACTGGGGCACGACGCCGACCGAGGAGGTCCTGCATGTCCCGCGTGGTGCACTTCGAGATCCAGGCCGACGACGTGGAGCGGGCCAAGGCCTTCTACGGCGCGGCGTTCGGCTGGGAGTTCCAGGACTGGAGCGGAGCCACCGGCTCGGCGTACTGGGGCATCGTCTCCGGGCCCGAGGACGAGCCGGGCATCAACGGCGGGCTGTTGCAGCGACCGGCCCC
>NZ_JBTCWL010000131.1:0-2869 GCF_054325275.1 Oryzihumus sp. | reverse complement strand
ACGCGACTGCTCACCCTCGAGGACGTCCCCGCGCTGACCGAGCTGCTGGTGCGCAACCGTGAGCACCTGGCCCCGACCTCGCCGCTCCGCGACGGGGACTGGCTGACCGTCGAGCGGCAGCGCGAGGCCGCGGTCCAGGCGCTCGCCGAGCACGAGGCAGGACGCCGGGTGCCGATGGTGGTCCTCGACGCCGCCGGCGAGCTCGCCGGGACGCTGAACCTCAACAGCATCATCCGCGGGGCGTTCCAGTCCGCGAGCGTCGGCTACTGGATCAGCGCCGATCGGACCGGTCGTGGCTTGGCCACGGCCGCCGTGGCCGACGCGCTCGCGCTGGCCTTCGGGCCGCTGGCGCTGCACCGGGTGCAGGGCGAGACCCAGCCGGACAACCTTGCCTCCCAGCGGGTGCTGCTGCGCAACGGCTTCGTCGAGTACGGGCGGGCACCGCAGTACCTCCACCTCGGTGGCGCCTGGCGGGACTGCGTGCTGTTCCAGCGGCTCAGCACGGACTGACCCGGCGCCGAGCCGCCAGACTGCTCAGTGCGCGACGAGCGCCTTGAGCGCGACCATCGCGATGCCGAACAGGCCGGCGGTCGCGGTGCTCCCGGTCAGCCGCCAGCCGGTCAGGCCCGCCGCACGGCCGGCCGTCAGGCCGTGGACGATCAGCACCACCACCGCGGCCGCCAGCGCGAGGAAGCTGGCGGCCTTGGGGGTCGCCCCCACCAGCCCGGCCACCGCCAGGACGAGCAGGGGGATGTACGACGCGGCCACCAGGTGCCAGGTCGCCCCCACCAGCCCCCGGAGCTCCCGACCGGTCGGGAGCCGGCCGGCGTGGATGTGCTCGGCGAGGATCTCGGCGTAGACCTCGGCCAGCCAGTAGACCAGCAGGGTGCCGAACACCAGGACCTCGAGCACGGAAGGTCGCAGGCTCCCCCCTGCGGTCGCGAGGACCGAGGCGGTGACGATGGTGCCGTAGATCCCCGCGGCGCGTGCCCGCCGCGACGGCTTGGCGCCCGTTGTGACGTTCATGGCCGTCCTCGTCTCTGCCACCGGCCGGGGTCGCGGCGCCGCGCGGGGGCGGGCCTCCCTCATCGTCCCGCCGCCGGCCCGATGCACAACCCGCACCGATGCGGTCCCCGGCGGGACGTTCTCCCCTGACCTCGCCGGCCTCCGGCGGATTCCGTGGGGACATGGACCGGAGGCGTCCCCTCGGCACGGCGGCGCTGGCAGCGGTCGCCGCGGTCACGGCATACCTGGTGGTGGTCCGTCCACGGTTGCTGCGCTGGGGTGCGACCCAGGCCGAGGTGCGCGCGGACTTCCCCGGGCGGGAGATCGTCCCCGGGGGCACCCGCAGCGCGACGATGGCCACGACCATCGACGCCCCGCCCGCGCAGGTCTGGCCGTGGCTGGTGCAGATGGGGACCGATCGCGGCGGGTGGTACAGCTGGGACCGCCTCGACAACTTCGGCCGCCGCAGCGCCCACCGGGTCCACCCGGAGTGGCAGCCGATCGAGGTGGGGGACCGGTTCATCGCCCGGCCTGACCGGAGCCAGTGGTGGGAGGTCGCGGCGCTGGAGCCGGAACGCTTCCTGGCACTGCGGATGTCCCTCGACCTGCGCGGGCGCCCGTTCGACCCGGTCGGCGAACGGCCGTCGCGGTTCACCGACTCGACGTGGTCCTTCCAGCTCGCCGAGCTGCCCGGGCACCGCACACGACTCGTCGTCAGCGGCTACTGGTCGCTGCGGCCGCGGTGGCTCCAGCCGCTGATGAGCGTCGCGGTCCTGGAGCCCTCACACTGGGCCATGCAGACCCGGCAGTTCACAAACCTCAAGCGCCGGGTCGAGGCTGGGTCACGCACCACGCGGTGACGCCGTCCGGCTCAGCTGACGCAGAACTCGTTGCCCTCGGGGTCGTGCTTGACGACCCAGTAGTACGGGTCCTCCGGGTCGTGGCCACCCGTCCGGCCCTCCACCGTCGCGCTCAGGCCCACCAGCTCGGCCACCTTCGCCTCGACGACCTCGACCCGCCGGTCCAGGGTCAGGGTGTCGTCCCGGCCGGTGGGGTAGAGGTCGACGTGGAGCCGGTTCTTGCCTGCCCTCGTCTCCGGCACCTCCTGGAACCACAGCATGGGTCAGGCGCCCACGTAGGCGGCGAGGTGCTGGCCGGTGAGGGTCGAGCGCGCGGAGACCAGGTCGGCGGGCGCCCCCTCGAACACGATCCGCCCACCGTCGTGGCCGGCACCGGGGCCGAGGTCGATGATCCAGTCGGCGTGCGCCATGACAGCCTGGTGGTGCTCGATGACGATGACCGACTTGCCCGAGTCGACGAGCCGGTCGAGCAGGCCGAGGAGCTGGGCGACGTCGGCGAGGTGGAGGCCCGTGGTCGGCTCGTCGAGGACCAGGACGCCGCCCTTCTCACCCAGGTGGGTGGCGAGCTTGAGCCGCTGCCGCTCACCGCCGGAGAGCGTCGTGAGCGGTTGGCCGAGGCTGAGGTAGCCGAGCCCGACGTCGGCCAGATGGGTCAGGACCTTGTGTGCGGCCGGCGTCTGCGCCTCGCCGTCCGCGAAGAACGCGCCGGCCTCGTCGACCGACATCGCGAGCACGTCGGCGATGTTGCGTCCGCCGAGCGTGTACTCCAGCACCGCGGCCTGGAAACGACGGCCCTCGCACTCCTCGCACGTCGACTCGACGGTCGCCATGACCCCGAGCTCGGTGTAGATGACGCCGGCGCCGTTGCAGGCGGGGCAGGCACCCTCGGAGTTGGAGCTGAACAGCGCGGGCTTCACGCCGTTGGCCTTGGCGAAGGCCTTGCGGATCGGCTCGAGCAGGCCGGTGTAGGTCGCCGGGTTGCTCCTTCGGGAGCCGCGGATCGC
>NZ_JBTCWL010000130.1:0-3118 GCF_054325275.1 Oryzihumus sp. | reverse complement strand
CGGCACCATCTCCTATGAGATCGTCAGCAGGATCGGCACCCGGGTGCCGCGGACCTACGTGGGGCAGGCAGCGTGAAGCGACATCACCGGGGTGGCTTCGTGACAGCCTGCGCCGGGGCCATCGCGGCGGGGGTCCTCACCAGTGCCGTGACCGAGCGGAAGGTGCCGGTCCGCAGGAAGAAGCGGCACCCGCGGCCCGACCCGGAGGCCGGGGAGCGGTTCGGCCGGCTGCCCGGGCGGACCGCGTTCGTGGTGTCCGACGACGGCGTACCGCTGCACGTTCAGGAGGCGGGCGACCCGTCCGCTCCGCTGACCATCGTCTTCACCCACGGTTTCGTCGTTTCCTCGCCGAACTGGCACTACCAGCGCCGCGACCTCGGCGGGATCGCCCGCCTCGTCTTCTACGACCACCGCTCGCACGGCCGTTCCGGCCACAGCGCCGCCGAGAACTGCACCATCGACCAGCTCGGTGACGACCTTTACCGGGTGCTGCGCGAGCGCGTCCCGTCCGGCCCCGTCGTGCTCGTGGGGCACAGCATGGGTGGGATGACGATCATGGCGTTGGCTGACCGGCACCCCGAGCTGTTCGGCACCCAGATCGCGGGCGTGGCCCTGCTGGCCACCAGCGCGGGCAGGATGGCCGAGGCGGCGCTGGGGCTGCCCGCCGCCATCAGCGTGCTGGTGCGCAAGCTGGTGCCGAAACTGACCGTCGGCGTGCACCGCCGGCCTGGGCTCATCGACCGCGGGCGACGGCACCGGCTCGACCTCACCTACATCCTGTCGCGCCGGCTCGGCTTCGGCAGCGACACGGTCTCCCCCTCGCTGGTCGACTTCCTCGAGCGCATGGTCGCCGGGACGTCGGTGGACGTCATCGCCGCGTTCCTGCCGACCTTCCTGTCCCACGACAAGCTGACGGCCCTCGACGTGCTCCGAGACGT
This sequence comes from Oryzihumus sp., assembly GCF_054325275.1. Taxonomy (NCBI): domain Bacteria; kingdom Bacillati; phylum Actinomycetota; class Actinomycetes; order Micrococcales; family Intrasporangiaceae; genus Oryzihumus; species Oryzihumus sp. The sequence continues at coordinate 2,180 of NZ_JBTCWL010000130.1, read as the reverse complement.
GCCCGTCCTCGTCCTCGTGGGGGATGCCGACCTGGTGACGCCGGTCGACCACAGCGAGGAGATTGCGGCTGCGCTGCCGAACGCGGAACTGGTCGTGGTCCCGAAGGCCGGGCACATGGTGAACCTGGAACGGCCGGACATCGTCACCCGTCAGATTCGCCGCCTCGCTGCCCGGGCACTGGCCGAGCACACCTTGATGGCCAGGCGCGGGGCCTGACCGTGCCGGACGGGGCGGTCACGGCGGTCCGGATCCGGGCGGCCGCGGCGGGTGCCGCCGACTGGGCCGCGCTGTCCCTGCGCATCCGCGGCTGTGTGGCCTGCACCGAGCTGGCCGCGACCCGGAAGTCGGTCGTGGTGGGGCAGGCGCCTGCGCGCGCCCGGCTGCTGTTGCTCGGTGAGGCCCCCGGAGCCCAGGAGGACGCCCGCGGTGAGCCCTTCGTCGGGCGGGCGGGACAACTGCTTGACCGCACCCTCGAGGAGGTCGGGCTGTCCCGGGAGAGCGTGGCCGTGCTGAACATCCTCAAATGCCGGCCTCCTGGCAATCGCCGTCCCAGCCCCGAAGAGGCCCTGCGCTGTCGCGGCTGGCTCGACCGCCAGCTCGACATGCTGGCGCCCACGCTCGTCGTCACACTCGGGACGACCGCAGCCGCCGCGCTGCTCGGCCGGGTTCCCTCGCTGGCGTCCGTGCGCGGCAGCGTGCACGAGGTGATCGGTCCAGGCCTGGGTGCGCTGAGCGTCCTGCCGACCTACCATCCCTCGGCGGCGCTGCGGTTCGGGCCGGCCGGGGAGCCGCTGCGCGCCCTGCGCGCCGACCTTGAGCTGGCCGCCCGCCTCGTTGCGGTCCCTGCCGCCTGACCTGGCGATGCCCGACGAGCCGTTCCCCACGTTCCGGGTGGGCACCCCGCACGACATGCTGGCCCTCGGTGCCTGGCTGGCCGGGCTTCTCGTGCCGGGGGATCTGGTGGTGCTGGCCGGGCCGCTGGGAGCGGGCAAGACCGTGCTCGTCTCCGGCATCGCGGTAGGCCTCGGGTCGGCGGAGCGTGTCACCAGTCCCACATTCGTCCTGGTCCACGAGCACCGGGACGGCAAGGCGCCGCTCTTGCACGTGGACGCCTACCGGCTGTCACGCCCGGCCGAGGTGGCTGACCTGGACCTCGACCTTGACTCCTCCGTCACGGCCGTCGAGTGGGGCGAGGGGCTGGTGGAAGACTTCGGGGCCGGCCTGCCATCCGGGCACCTGCTGGTACGCATCCAGCGTCCCGTCGGCGTGGGCGGCGGGGTTGGTGAGGGCGCCGACGAGGAACGCACGGTGCGCCTGGAGCCCGGTACACCCGCGTGGGCTGCGCGGTTGCGTCGGGTCGTCGCGTTGGCCCCCGCGGCCGTGCTGTTCGACCTCGACGGGGTGCTGGCCGACTCAACTGACGCTGTCGAGCGGCATTGGATCCAGTTCGCCGAGCGACACGGGATGGACCCGGGCACGGTGCTCGCGGGCGCGCACGGCCGCCGGTCGGTCGACCACGTCGCGGAGCTGCTCGCGGGTGCCCCGCCCGACTACATCGCCGCCGAGAACGTCCTGGTCGAGCAGATCGAGGTGGCGGACAACGAGGGGGTTACCGGGCTACCTGGGGCGGCGGCGTTGTGGGCCGCGCTGGACGCGGGCCGGCCGGGCGCCCCGGTCGCGGTCGTCACGAGCGGGACGACGGCGCTCGCGCGGGCGAGGCTGGGCATCGCGGGGCTCGCCGTCCCGAGCGTGTTGGTGACAGCCGATGACGTCACCGCGGGCAAGCCGGACCCGCAGGGATACGAGCGGGCTGCCCATCTGCTCGGTGCTGCGACCGGCGAGTGCCTCGTGGTCGAGGACTCCACCGCCGGCGTCGAAGCCGGACGCGCCGCCGGCTCATCGGTCCTGGGCTTGCTCACGACGCACTCGGCCGCTGACCTGGGCGCGGCAGACCTGGTTGCCGAGGACCTGTCGGCGGTCCTCGCATTGGACGGGCGGCTATGGGTACGCACGCTGGGATGAGGGGCGCCTGCCCGCGGGTTCAGGCGATCCGCTGACCTGACCGGCCTCCGGCTCCAAGGAGCGTCGCGAGGATGAGCGGGTCTGTCGGGTCGGCGCTGGAGCTCTATACGCCTTTCCGAGTGGGTATGCGCCGTACGCTGCCCAGTGTGCTCGTCCT
>NZ_JBTCWL010000129.1:0-3576 GCF_054325275.1 Oryzihumus sp. | reverse complement strand
GAACCGACGAGCGCCCGTGCCGTCGTGGCACGGGCGCTCGCGGATCACCCCACATCCGGCGGGTCAGGCCGCGGCGGCCGGCGGGTCCTGGGGCGGGCGCACCATGACCTGCTCCTCCGAGGGCATGAGGATCCACAGGATGGGGTAGATCAGGATCTGGCTGCCCGGGATGACCAGGAGCAGCAGGACGAACAGGAGCCGGGCCGGCCACGGCGCGATGCCGAACCGGCGGCCGAGGCCGGCGCAGACACCGCCGAGCACTCGTCCCTCCCGGGGCCGGACCAGGCCCTGCTGGGCGAAGCTCTGGTGGATGTCGTTCATGGGTGACGCACTTCCTTCTCAGCGAGTGCCGGGGACTTTCCCTGACTGCTCCAGAGTGCGTCCGCCGGCGCCGGCGCGACATCGGGAGCGCCCCTGAGCCGACCCCGACCCGACCCTGAGGTCCCCGGCAGCCGCCGGGCCCGGCCGGACGACGCGCCGCACAGGAGCCCATGAGGTAGACATACCCCACCAACTCACCCAAAGGGTGTGTTCCGGACAAGGCAGGTCTGCATGGGCATCCCCACAGCCACCCTCGGCGTCCTCGCGGCGGTCGCCCTCGCTGGTGCGCCGGCCGTCCAGGCCGGGGGCATCAGCCCCGCCTGGCCGCCGGCCCGCACGTGGCACCACCTGCCGGACGACCCGCTGCTTCCGACCCAGTGGAACCTCGGCGCCGGCACGCCGCCGGGCGCGCAGCACCCCCGCACCACCCTCGACGTTCCCGGCGCCTGGGACCTCACCCACTGCGCGGGCGTGACCGTCGCGGTCCTCGACACCGGCGTCGACCTCGACCACCCCGACCTGGCACCGCACCTGCTGCCCGGCGCGACCTTCGTCAACGGCACCAGCAGCGCCGACGACGACCAGGGGCACGGCACCGAGGTCGCCGGCGTCATCGCCGCGGTCACCGACAACGGCACCGGCATCGCCGGCGTCTGCCCCGAGGGGCGCCTGCTGCCGGTCAAGGTGGCCGACTCCGGCGGGCACACCGACGACGACGAGGGCGACGTCCTGGTGGCCGCCGGCCTGCGCTGGGCGGTCGACCACGGGGCGCGCGTCATCAGCATGAGCCTCGGCGTGCTGCCGACACCGGCGATGCGCGGGGCCGTCGACTACGCCCACACCCACGACGTGCTCGTCGTGGCCGCCGTGGGCAACTCCGGCGACTCCCCCAACCCGTGGCCCGCCCCCGCGGACCTGCCCCACGTCCTCGCCGTGGGGGCCACCGACCGCGGCGGTGAGCGGGCGGCATACTCCTCCGCCGGCCCGCACGACCTGGTCATGGCACCCGGCGACGGCGTGCCGACGACGGCACGAGGAGGCGGCTACTCCGAGGGTGGCTACACCTCGATCGCGACGCCCCAGGTCGCCGGGGTGGCCGCGCTGGTGCGCTCGGTGCGACCGGACCTGGGCGCCGACCAGGTGCGCCGGGTCATCGAGGCGACCGCCACACCCCTTCCGGGGCAGCCGGACTGGTCGCCGACCAGCGGCTACGGCCTGGTCGACGCGGCCGCCGCCGTCCGCGCAGCCCGCGGTATGCCGCGCCACCGCTGAGCGGGGCGGCGCACCACCACACCCTGCGGCTCAGCGCACCGGGATGCCCTGGCGCAGCAGGCCGTAGGTGACGCCGTCGACGAGCGCGATCCAGCTCGCCTCGACGATGTTCGGCGCGACGCCCACGGTCTCCCACGACGTCGAGCCGTCGGAGGTCTCGATGAGCACGCGGGTGACCGCGTCGGTGCCGTGGGCGGCATCGAGGATGCGCACCCGGAAGTCGATCAGCTCCAGCTTGTCCAGCTCGGGGTAGGCGCCGGACAGCGCCTGGCGCAGGGCGTGGTCGAGCGCGTTGACCGGGCCGTTGCCCTCGCCGGTGGCGACCACGCGAGCACCTCCGGCGACCAGCTTGACCGTGGCCTCGGAGACCGCCTCGCCCGCGTCGCGGGAGTCGGTGATGACCCGCCAGGACTCGACGTCGAAGTAGCTCAGCCGCTCCCCCTCGACCTCGGCGCGCAGCAGCAGCTCGAAGGAGGCGTCCGCGGCGTCGAAGGTGTATCCGCGCAGCTCGAGGTCCTTGACCCTCTCGACCACCCGGCTGAGCAGCTCGGTCTCGCCCGAGAGGTCGTAGCCCAGCTCGCGCCCCTTGAGCTCGATGCTGGCGCGACCGGCCATGTCGGAGACCAGCATCCGCATGTCGTTGCCCACGGCCATCGGGTCGGTGTGCTGGTAGAGGTCGGCGTCGATCCGGATCGCGCTGGCGTGCAGGCCGGCCTTGTGCGCGAAGGCGCTGGCCCCGACGTAGGGCTGGCGGCTGTACGGGGGCACGTTGGTGACCTCGCTGATGGCGTGCGCGATCCGGGTCGCCTCGCGCAGCCGCTGCTCGGGGACGATCGGCTGGCCGAGCTTGAGCTGCAGGTTGCTCACCACGGTGAGCAGGTCGGCGTTGCCGGTGCGCTCGCCGTAGCCGTTGATGGTGCCCTGCACGTGCGTGGCGCCGGCGGCGACCGCGGCCAGGGAGTTGGCCACCGCGCAGCCGGTGTCGTTGTGGCAGTGGATGCCCAGGCGCGACTGGGTGCCGGCCAGCGCGTCGGCGACCACGTCGCCGACCTGGGGCGGGAGCATCCCGCCGTTGGTGTCGCACAGCGCCACCACCTCGGCTCCGGCCTCGGCGGCGGTGCGCAGCACCTCCAGGGCGTAGTCGCGGTCGGCCAGGTAGCCGTCGAAGAAGTGCTCGGCGTCGAGGAACACCCGCCGGCCCTCGCCGTGCAGGAACGCGACCGTGTCGCGCACCATCGCGAGGTTCTCCGCGAGCGTGGTGCGCAGCGCGGTCTCGACGTGCCGGACGTGCGACTTGGCCACCAGGGTGACCACCGGCGCACCGGAGTCGAGCAGGGCGCGCACCATGGGGTCGTCGGGCGCCTTGGCACCGGGCCGGCGGGTCGCGCCGAACGCGGCGAGCTGCGCGTGCTTTAGATCAAGCTCGGTCCTGGCGAGCCGGAAGAATTCGGTGTCCTTGGGATTGGCGCCCGGCCAACCGCCCTCGATGAAACCGGGGCCGAGCTGATCGAGCTGCCGAGCGATGGCCAGCTTGTCTGCCACCGTCAGGTTCAGGCCCTCTTGCTGCGCCCCATCGCGCAGCGTCGTGTCGTAGACGTGAAACGCGTCGTCGAGCATCGGCTCTGTCAGTCCCTTCGAGTTCCTTGAGGCCCGGCGAGCGCCGGCCGTCCGCAAAAGCAAAAGACCTCTCGCGGGGTGCGAGAGGTCTGCGCGCCGACGGGGCCGGGCCCTGAACGCTTCGTTGTAAGCGGTTCCTGCTTTGGCCCTACGTGTCGGCGCGCCCACCGATAATGATCCGGCCGGACGGCATGTGCACCAGTGTGCCAGATGCGCGCACTCCTTGGCACATCCGTATCACTATGTGAGACGGCCGCCTCAAGGCGGCTGGTCAGGCGCGGCACCAGTCGCCCGCGGCACGGCGAGCACAACGGCAACGGCGGCGCGCCGACACGGCGGCAGGGCGGCAGGGCGGCAGGGCGGCAG
>NZ_JBTCWL010000128.1:0-3803 GCF_054325275.1 Oryzihumus sp. | reverse complement strand
GTCGAGCACGTGCCGTTCGAGCCCGAGACGCGCGGCCTGGCCCTGCTCGTCGTCGACACCCGCGCCGAGCACTCCCTGGTCGACGGTCAGTACGCCGAGCGCCGCGCCAGCTGCGAGCAGGCGGCCCGCGAGCTGGGCGTGGCCTCGCTGCGGGAGGTGCCCGCCGAGCAGCTGCAGGAGGCGTTGACCCGCCTGGACGACCCGGTCGTGCGGGCCCGCACCCGGCACGTCGTCAGCGAGATCGCCCGCGTCGAGCAGTCGGTGGAGGCCCTGCGCCGCTGGCGGATCCGCGAGCTGGGCGAGATCTTCGACGCCTCGCACGCCTCGATGCGCGACGACTTCGAGATCTCCTGCCCCGAGCTGGACCTGGCCGTGGACACGGCCCGGGCCCACGGGGCGGTCGGCGCCCGGATGACCGGCGGCGGCTTCGGGGGCTCGGCCATCGCCCTGGTGCCGTGGGGCGACGAGGACGAGGTCGGCGAGGCCGTGGTGGAGGCGTTCGAGGACGCGGGCTTCCGCACCCCCCGCTACTTCGCCGTGGACGCCAGCGGCCCCGCCGGCAGGGACGCCTGAGCGCCCCGGTCCGTGCGGTCACCGCGGCAGGTGACCACACGGCATACCGGGGTCAGGCCGGCGGCGGGGCGAGCTCGTCGATGAGGTCGACGAGGTCGGCGACCGAGTCCACGACCCGCGTCGGGCGGTAGGGGAAGCGCTCGACCTGCTCGGCGCGGGTGGACCCGGTGAGCACGAGGATCGTGCGCAGCCCGGCCTCGAGGCCGCTGATGACGTCGGTGTCCATGCGGTCGCCGATCATCACCGTGGTCTCGGAGTGGGCGTCGATGCGGTTCAGGGCACTGCGCATCATCAGCGGGTTGGGCTTGCCGATGAAGTACGGCTCGACGCCCGTTGCGCGGGTGATCAGCGCGGCCACCGAGCCGGTCGCGGGCAGCGAGCCCTCCGGCGACGGGCCGCTCGGGTCGGGGTTGGTGGCGATGAAGCGGGCACCCTTCTCGATGAGGCGGATCGCCTTGGTGATCGCCTCGAAGGAGTAGGTGCGCGTCTCGCCGAGCACGACGTAGTCGGGGCTGCGCTCGGTGAGCACGTAGCCGACCTCGTGCAGCGCCGTGGTCAGGCCCGCCTCACCGATGACGTAGGCCGAGCCGCGGGCGCGCTGGTCGTCCAGGAACTGCGCGGTCGCCAGCGCCGAGGTCCAGATCGCCGACTCGGGCAGGTCGATGCCGCTGGCCAGCAGGCGGGCACGCAGGTCACGCGGGGTGAAGATCGAGTTGTTGGTCAGCACCAGGAAGCGCCGGCCGGACTCGATCAGCTTGGTCACGAAGTCTGCCGCCCCGGGGATGGCGCGCTCCTCGTGGACGAGCACCCCGTCCATGTCGGTCAGCCAGCAGTCGATCGGCTTGCGCTCGGTCATGGGGGACATCCTTTCAGGCTGGTATGCCGGGTCGCCGGGTCGCGGTCGGACGACAGGTCGCCGGGGCGGTCGCGACGCTGTCGGGGGCGGGCGGGATGCTGGTGCCGTGCCAAGCCAGCCGGTGACGTTCACGGTGCAGACGCCGCTGCCCTGCGGTCCGGTCGACGTGACCGTGACCGACGTCGGTGTCGCACGGCTGTCCTTCTTCGGCGACCGCGAGCGCGCGGTGACCGGCTCGGCTGACGGGGCCGGCGACCCGCGCGTGGCCCGGGTCCGGCAGGCGCTGGCCGACTACTTCGCGGGGCGCACCCGCGGGCTGGACCTGCCGGTCGACTGGCGCCACACGTCCGGACCGCAGCGGGAGGTGCTGCGCACCCTGCACGCCCAGGTCGGCTTCGGCGAGACCGTGACCTACGGCGGCCTCGCCCGGCGCAGCGGGGCGTTCGAGGACGACCCCGAGCCGGCCATGGTGCCGCGCACGGTCGGCACGATCATGGGCTCGAACCCGGTGCCGCTCGTCGTGCCCTGCCACCGGGTGGTCGCGAGCAACGGCCTGGGCGGGTTCACCGGTGGCCTCGCGATCAAGCAGTGGCTGCTCACCCTCGAGGGCGTCCTCGCCCCGACCCTGGACTGGTCGCCTGCGGACTGAGTCTGCGTCAGAGGTCGTAGTCAGCCACCACCGCGGCGTGGTCGCTCCACCGCTCGGCGTAGGTGTCGGCCCGACCCACGAACGTGTGGGTGACCAGGTCGGCCAGCGGCGCGGACGCGAGCTGGTAGTCGATCCGCCAGCCGGCGTCGTTGTCGAACGCCTTGCCGCGCCAGGACCACCACGTGTAGGGCCCGGCCACCTCGCCTGCCGACCGGCGGGTCACGTCGACCCACGCCCCGTCGGCCAGCCACTTGTCGAGGTAGGCCTGCTCGTCGGGCAGGAACCCGGCCTTGCCGAGGTTGCCCTTCCAGTTCTTCAGGTCCGCCTGCCGGTGGGCGACGTTGACGTCACCGCAGACCACGACGTGGGCGTCCTCGGCGGCGAGCTCGGCCATGCGGGTGGTCATCGCCTCGAGGAAGCGGTACTTCTCCTCCTGGCGCTCGGTCTCCGCCTCGCCAGTGTGCACGTAGACCGACACCAGGGTCACCGTCCGGCCGCCGACGACGACGTCGGTCTCGACCCAGCGCCCGCACGAGGCGAACTCCTCGACCCCGGGCAGCTCGACCTGCACCCGATCGTGCGGCTCGCGGGTCAGCACCGCCACCCCGGCCCGCCCGGCGGTCGCGCAGGCCGCGTGTGCCGCGTGCCAGTCGCCGAAGCCGCCGGCGTGCAGCTCGGCCGCGAGCTGGGTGTCGCTGGCCCGGACCTCCTGCAGGCACAGCACGTCGGGCTCGGCCTGCTGGAGCCAGGCCATGCCTCCGCGTCGGGCGGCGGCGCGGATGCCGTTGACGTTGGCGGTGACGATACGCATGGGGGCCATTCTCTCCGGGGCCCCGGACGACCCGGGCACCGGCCGGGTCGAGGCGACCGCAGGGCCTGCCCGAATCACGAGGCGCGGGACGGGATCCGGGTCTAGGGTCGCTCCGTGCCCGAGGAGACCGCCCCCGCCGAGCCGTCGAGTGCGCCCGCCGGGGCCGGCGCCGACCAGGACCAGACCACCCGAACCGTCGGCGCGCCGCCGGAGGACGACCTGGTGACCACCCGGCACACCCTCAAGGTCGGCCGGCGCACCCTGCGCTACACCGCCACGACCGGGCGGGTGGTGCTGCGCGACGAGGTCCACGAGGACGGCGTCTTCGCGGGGTTCAAGCCCAAGGCCGAGATGTTCCTGACCTCCTACGTCCTCGACGGTGGCGACACGAGGCGGCCGGTGACGTTCGCGTTCAACGGGGGGCCCGGCTCCTCCTCGGTGTGGCTGCACCTGGGCCTGTTCGGCCCGCGCCGGGTGGTCATGGGCGACGTCGGCGCGCTGGTGCCGCCGCCCTACGCCATGGCGGACAACCCCGAGTCGCTGCTCGCGGTCAGTGACCTGGTCTTCATCGACCCGGTCTCCACCGGCTACTCCCGCGCCGTCGAGGGCGGCAAGCCGAAGGAGTACCACGGGTTCACCGGCGACCTCGAGTCCGTGGGCGAGCTGATCCGGCTGTGGACCACCCGCAACAAGCGGTGGATGTCGCCCAAGCTGCTCGCCGGCGAGTCCTACGGCACGCTGCGCGCCGCGGCGCTGGCCGACCACCTGCAGGACCGCTACGGCATGTACCTCAACGGGATCGTGCTCATCTCCAGCGTCCTGGACATGGGCTCGATCGGCCTGCACGAGCCGGACGACCGGGCCCACGTCAACTTCCTGCCCACCTTCGCCGCCGTCGCGCACTACCACGGCCG
>NZ_JBTCWL010000127.1:0-3983 GCF_054325275.1 Oryzihumus sp. | reverse complement strand
CCGGCAGGCCTGGCCTGCCGGGGCGCCGCGCCGTCTAAGAAAACTCCCAGAGACGACCCGCACCCTTGCGGGGTGGACTCCCTCATCGTCGCCGTCGCCCAGTACCTGCCGTTCGTCATCGTGGCGGCCGGAGCCGTCGTGTGGCTCCTGGCTCCCCGCTCCGGCAAGGTCGCGATGGTCGTCGAGGGTGTCGTGGCCCTCGCCGCGGTCGGCGTGCTCATCCTGGTCGCAGCCTCGCTTCACGCCGATCCGCGGCCGTTCGTCGTGGACCCCTCGGTCAGGCCGCTGTTCGCCCACCCCGCCGACAACGGCTTCCCCTCCGACCACACGGCGTTGTCCATGACGGTCGCCGCCCTGGTGTGGGTGCAGCGGCGCACCGTGGGTGCCGTGCTGGCCGTCCTGGCGCTGTGCGTCGGCGCTGCCCGCGTCCTCGCCCACGTCCACCACGCCCAGGACATCATCGCCGGCGCGGTGATCGGGGTGGCTGCCGCAGCCCTCGGCGTCCTCGTCTGGTCGCTGGTCAGCCACCGGCTCCCCGCGCGGGTGACCGGCCAGGCCCCCTCCCCCGAGTCGGCCACCTCGGAAACCGCCGCCACCCCCTGAGGCGAGCGACCCGGCATACCCGTCGTCTGCCCCTCCCACATCCCCCGACTTGGTGCCCGGTCGGCCGCTCTTGGGGCTCGAAACGGGGTACGAACGCGGCGCAGCGGGCACCAAGTGGAGAAGTAACGAGGGTGAGCGGCGTCAGTGGCCGCGGGCGACCCACTCCGGCAGGTGCGGGGCCTCGACGCCGATCGAGGTCGACTCGCCGTGGCCGGTGTGCACGACCGTGCCCGCCGGCAGGTGGAACAGCTTGTCGCTGATCGAGGCGATGATCGTGTCGAAGTCGCTGAACGAGCGCCCGGTCGCGCCCGGGCCGCCCTGGAAGAGCGTGTCGCCGGTGAAGACCACGCCGAGCTCGGGGCTGTAGAAGCAGCACGCGCCCGGGGAGTGACCCGGCGTGTGCAGCACCTGCACCGTCACGCCCGCCACGGAGATCGTGTCGCCGTCGGCGAGCTCGCGGTCGGGCGTCACGGGGTAGACGCGGTCCCACAGCACGCGGTCCTCCGGGTGCAGCCAGGACGTGCCGCGGGTGGCGTCCGAGACCTCCCCCAGCGCGCTGATGTGGTCGTCGTGGGCGTGGGTGCACAGGATCGCCACGACCGTGCGCTTGCCGACCGCCTTGATGATGGGCCGGCCGTCGTGGGCCGGGTCGATGACCACGCACTCGGTGTCGTTGCCGACCACCCAGACGTTGTTGTCGACCTCCCAGCTGCCGCCGTCGAGGTTGAAGGTGCCGTGGGTGACGACCCGGTCGACCCGCACCTTCGAGTCCTTGCCGAGGAGCGACATCAGAGCACCACGACCGAGCGCAGCACGTCACCGCGGTGCATCTTCTCGAACGCGGCCTCGACGTCGTCGAGCCCGATCGTCTCGGAGACGAAGCCGTCGAGGTCGAAGCGCCCCTGCCGGTAGAGGTCGACCAGCATCGGGAAGTCCCGCGAGGGCAGGCAGTCGCCGTACCAGCTGGACTTGAGCGCCCCGCCCCGGCCGAAGACCTCGATCATCGGCAGCTCGACCTTCAGCTCGGGCGTGGGCACGCCGACGAGGACGACGGTGCCGGCGAGGTCGCGGGCGTAGAACGCCTGCTCGTAGGTCTCGGGCCGGCCGACCGCCTCGACGACCACGTCGGCGCCGAACCCGCCGGTCAGCTCGCGGATCGCCTCGACCGGGTCCTGGCTGCGCGAGTTGACGGTGTGGGTGGCGCCGAAGCCCTTGGCCCACTCCAGCTTGCGGTCGTCGACGTCGACCGCGATGACGGTGGTGGCTCCGGCCAGGACGGACCCTGCGATGGCCGCGTTGCCGACGCCGCCGCAGCCGATCACGGCGACCGAGTCACCCCGCGTGACGCCGCCGGTGTTGACCGCGGCGCCGAAGCCGGCCATGACGCCGCAGCCGAGCAGCCCGGCGGCAGCGGCCGGCGCGGCCGGGTCGACCTTGGTGCACTGCCCGGCGGCGACCAGCGTCTTCTCGATGAAGGCGCCGATGCCCAGCGCCGGCGAGAGCTCGGTGCCGTCGGTCAGCGTCATCTTCTGCCTGGCGTTGTGGGTGTTGAAGCAGTACCACGGCTTGCCCTTGGCGCACGCCCGGCACTGCCCGCACACCGCGCGCCAGTTCAGGACCACGAAGTCGCCGGGCGCCACCTCGGTCACGCCCTCGCCGACCGCCTCGACGACGCCGGCCGCCTCGTGCCCGAGCAGGAACGGGAACTCGTCGTTGATCCCGCCCTCTCGGTAGTGCAGGTCGGTGTGGCACACCCCGCAGGCCTGCACCTTCACGACCGCCTCGCCCGGCCCCGGGTCAGGCACCACCACGTCGACCAGCTCGACCGGGGCGCCCTTGCTGCGCGCGATGACTCCTCTGACCGTGCTCGGCATGCCGGCTCCTCCGCGGGTCGGGGATGGTGCAACTGCAGGTATGCCGTGAGCCTAGTGAGCGCGCCAGCCCACCTCATGTCGAGCCCCACGCGCAGAGTGGCGTCAGGCTGTGGGGACGACGAGGGCGGTCGCGATGGCGCCGATACCCTCACCCCGGCCGGTGAAGCCGAGCCCGTCGGTCGTCGCGGCGGCCAACGACACCGGCGCCCCGAGCGTGGCCTCGAGCACCGCCTGCGCCTCCTCCCGGCGCGGGCCGAGCTTGGGCCGGTTGCCGACGACCTGGACCGCGACGTTGCCGATGACGAACCCGGCCTCCCGCACGATCCGCGCCGCCTCGGCGAGCAGGGTGACCCCGCGGGCGCCGGCCAATTCGGGCCGGTCGGTGCCGAAGTGGGTGCCCAGGTCGCCCAGCCCGGCCGCGGAGAACAGCGCGTTGCACGCCGCGTGGGCCACGACGTCGCCGTCGGAGTGGCCCTCGATGCCCCGCTCCCCCGGCCAGGTCAGCCCGGCGAGGTGCAGCGGCCGGTCGTCCGTGGCGAAGGCATGGACGTCGACACCGACGCCGGTCCGGGGCAGCACCACGTGCGCGACGGGGGGCTGCGGCGGGAGCTCACTGTCCGACATACCGGCCATCCTGCAGCAGGGCCTCCGCGCGGGCCACGTCGCCCGGGGTGGTCACCTTGAGGGCGGCCGGGTCGCCGTCGACGACGAGCACGGGCAGGCCGAGCGCCTCGACCAGCGCGGCGTCGTCGGTGGCGGTGAGGCCGGAGGCGTGCGCCCGCTCGAGCGCCTCGCGGGAGAAGCCCTGCGGCGTCTGTATCGCGCGCAGCAGCTCGCGCGCCGGGGTCGCCGTGACGACACCGTGCTCGTCGACCACCTTGACGGTGTCGACGACGGGCAGGCCGGGGACGACCGCCGGGTGGCCGGCCCGGACGGCCCCGGCGACCCGCTCGAAGACGGCGACCGGGGTCAGCGCGCGGGCGGCGTCGTGGACCAGGACGACGTCCTCGTCCGGACCGAGGGCGGCGAGGCCGGCGGCCACGGACGCGGTGCGGTCGGCCCCGCCGGCGACGACGTCGACCCGCGCGTCACCGCCGGTCAGCGCGCGGGCGGCCTCGAGGTGGGTCGAGGGGGCGACGACCACGACGTGGCCGACCTGGCCGCATGCAAGGACGCCCCGCAGCGCGTGGAGCAGCAACGGCTCCCCGCGCAGCGGGGCGAACGCCTTGGGCACACCAGCCCCGAGCCTCGTGCCCTGACCGGCGGCAACGAGGACGACGCAGGTGCTCAGGAGGCGAGGACCTCGTCGAGGATGGCCTCGGCCTTGTCCTCGTTGGTCTTCTCGGCGAGCGCGAGCTCGGAGACGAGGATCTGGCGGGCCTTGGCGAGCATGCGCTTCTCACCCGCGGACAGGCCGCGGTCCTTGTCGCGGCGCCACAGGTCGCGCACGACCTCGGCGACCTTGATGACGTCACCGGAGGCGAGCTTCTCGAGGTTGGCCTTGTA
>NZ_JBTCWL010000126.1:0-4058 GCF_054325275.1 Oryzihumus sp. | reverse complement strand
GGGCTCCCTCGCAGGAGCCCGCCCCGTCGACGTCTCGAAAGTCCGACCTGCCCGATCCGCCCTAGATTCCCGCCATGACGCTTCTGGCGGGGACGGGGTCCCTGATGACGGCAGCCCTGATGATCGGGGGAAGCATGCTCGGCACGAACGCCGCCGCGCCCGGACACGACCCGGGTGGCACGCCGCGGCACGGCGGTGAGCACCCGGCATACCGGTGGGTGGACTCCCCCACAGGCAGCGACGCCCGGCTGCGCGGGCTGTCCGCGGTGTCGCGCGAGGTCGCCTGGGCGAGCGGCACGGGTGGCACGGTCCTGCGCACCACCGATGGCGGCCGCTCGTGGGAGTCGGTCGGCCCGGCAGGCACCGAGGCGCTGCAGTTCCGCGACATCGAGGCGACCTCAGCCCGGCACGCGGTGGCCCTGTCGATCGGCGAGGGCGAGGACAGCCGGGTCTACGTGACCGACGACGGCGGGCGCTCGTGGGCCGAGTCGTTCCGCAACACCGATGCGCGGGCGTTCTACGACTGCATGGCGTTCTTCGACCACCGCAACGGCCTGGCCGTGAGCGACCCGGTGGACGGGAAGTTCCGGCTGGTCCGGACCCGGGACGGCGGCCACTCGTGGTCGCTGGTCGACCCGGCGGGCATGCCGGCGGCCGAGCCCGGCGAGTTCGGGTTCGCCGCGAGCGGCACCTGCCTGACGGCCGGGCCGGGCCACCAGGCGTGGCTCGCCACGGGCGGGGTCGACCCGGCGCGGGTGTTCAGCAGCCACGACGGCGGCACCACGTGGTCGGTGACCGGCACGCCCGTCGCCGGCGCGGAGGCCGGCGGGATCTTCTCGGTGCGGTTCCGCGACGCGCGCCGCGGCGTGGTGGTGGGTGGCGACTTCACCGACCCGACCGGGGCGAGCGACAACGCCGCCTGGACCACCGACGGCGGGCACAGCTGGCACGCCGCGACCGGCCGCTCCCCCGGTGGCTACCGCTCCGGCTCCGCATGGGTGCACGGGACCCACGAGACCGCCCTGGCGGTCGGCCCGACCGGCTCCGACGTCTCGGTCGACGGCGGGCGCTCGTGGACGGCGTTCGACGCCGGCAGCCTCGACAGCGTCGAGTGCGCGGTCGACGGCGCCTGCTGGTCCTCCGGCGAGCACGGCCGGGTGGCGCGACTCTCCCGCGACTGACCGTCGCGGTCAGCGGGCCGGCGGCTGCGCCCCCTGGTGGGCGATGCACTCGGCCGCCGCCCGCATCGCCGCGTCGGGGCCGTCCACGAGGTAGCCGGCGGCGAGGGCGTCACCGGCCCCGGTGACGTCGACGACCGGCCCCGGCACGGGCACGTGCTCGTGGTGGATGCCGCCGTCGAAGAACCCCGACCCGCGGTCACCGCGCTTGACCACGGCCTCGCAGTCGACGTCCGCCAGCGAGGCGGGCTCCACGCCGAGGACCTGCCACTCGGCCTCGTTGCCGAACACCACCTCGGGGCGCAGGTCCTGCACCAGCGTCCAGAACCGTTGCACGCCAAAGCTCGTGACCATCCCCGCGGATGCCAGGTCGACCCCCACCCGAAGGCCCCGGACGTGGGCCTCGTGCGCCGCGGCGACGAGGACGTCGGGGTCCGGCGCACGCAGCAGCAGGTAGCCCGACAGGTGCAGCCAGTCCGCCCCGGCCAGCCAGGCGGGGTCCGCCAGCGACGCGTCGATCCACGACAGGTCCCCGGGGTCGGAGGCCAGGGTGCGGTGGCCCTGGGTGGTCAGCGACACCACCGCACCGGCGTCGGCGTCCCGCGGCCGGCCGTGCAGGCTGATCCCGCGCTGCCGCAGCTGCTCGTCGAGCATCGTGCCGACCGCTCCGGTGGTGCGGGGGCCGAACAACCGGGCCTCACCGCCGAGATGGCGCACCCAGGCGGCGACGTTGGCGGCCTGCCCACCGGCCGACAGCGAGATCCGGGCCGGGGTGTCGTCGTCCTCGCGCAGCGCGTGGTCGGTGGCCACGATGATGTCCAGCATCACGTCGCCGGCGACACAGACGACAACGGGCATGCAGACCTCCCGGGTGCTTAGGGTGCTGCCGTGATCATTGCTGACGAGGTCCGCTCTGCGCTCGAGGACGGCCGGGGTGTCGTCGCCCTGGAGTCCACGATCATCAGCCATGGCCTGCCCACGGAGTCCAGCGCGCGCGTCGCTCGCCGGATCGAGGACGCGGTCCGCGGGTCGGGTGCGGTGCCGGCCACCATCGCGGTGGTCGACGGTCAGGTCCGCATCGGGCTCGACGACGCGAGGCTCGAGCGGGTCGCCACCGACCCGGTCGTGGTCAAGTCGAGCATCCGCGACCTGGGCAACGTCTGCGCCGCCGGCCTGACCGGCGCGACCACGGTGGCGTCCACGGCCTACCTGGCCCACCGGGCGGGCATCCGGGTGTTCGCGACCGGTGGCCTGGGCGGGGTGCACCGCGGCGCCGCGCACAGCTTCGACGAGTCGGCCGACCTGCCGGCGCTGGCCTCGGTGCCCATCGCGCTGGTCTGCGCCGGCGTGAAGTCGATCCTCGACGTCGGGGCGACGCTGGAGCGGCTGGAGACGCTGTCGGTGGAGCTCGTCGGCTACGGCACCTCACGCTTCCCCGGCTTCTACATCCAGGACAGCGGGTATGCCGTGCCCTGGGTCGCGCGGTCCGCGGACGAGGTCGCGGCGGTGCTGCGCGCCCGGGACGGGCTGGGGCTGCCCCAGGCCCTGGTCGTGGCCAACCCGATCCCGGACGGCAAGGAGATGCCGCGCGACCTGCACGACGCGACGCTGGCGTCCGGTCTGAAAGCCCTTGCGGCACAAGGGATCACCGGCAAGGACGTCACGCCGTTCCTGCTCGCTTGGTTCCACGAGCACACGCACGGCGTGAGCGTGCAGGCCAACATCGATCTGGTGCTCGGCAACGCACAGGTCGCCGGCGAGGTAGCCGTCGCGCTGGCACAAGGTGGCCACGCGGGGGAGGCGCGGATGGACTGACCCGCCGCGCCACGCGCTAGTCGAGCTCACTGGGCCGCCCCCAGAGGCGGCATCACCCCCGCCCGCCATGCGGCGGCCGCTGCCTCGAGCTGGGAGCGGACGCCGAGCTTGGTGAGCACGCCGCGGATGTGGGTGCGGACGGTCGCCTCGGCCACCACCCAGGTGGCGGCGATCTGCTGCGCCGAGCGGCCATGGCCCATCGCGACGAGCACCTCGGTCTCGCGCTCGGTCAGCTGCCGGAAGGGAGCAAGCTCCTCCTCCCTGCGCCGCCGGGTCCGGGCCAGCTCGCACAGCAGCGACGTGCGGACAGCGGGGTCGAGTGGCCCGGTGGCCTCCAGTGCACGCAGGGTTGTCCCGAGCACCTGCTCGAACCCGGTGCCCTTCACCAGGTGTCCGATCGCCCCGCGCTCCAGAGCGGCGGCAATCCTCATGGGGTCGGCGCTGCCGGTCAGGACCAGGACGGTGCGCCCCGCTGCCACCAACGGCTCGACCAGCTGCACGCCGTCGCCACCAGGCCCGAGGTCCAGGTCGAGGAGCACCAGTCGAGCGGGCAGAGCGGTGATCCGCGGCAACAGGTCCCCGGGCTCGGTGACCGGCACGGCCGTGGCAGGGAGGCCCTCGGCCTCCAGCGCGGCACACAGTGTCTCCGCCAGGATCACGCTGTCCTCCACCACGGCAACCAGCGGAGGGGCTGAGGCGCCGGTCCCCACCATTGCCTCGCCCTGCTCCGCCGGCTCCTGCGCAGCCTGCACGACGTTCCCCATGCGTCCCCTCCGTCAGCCCCGGTGTCCTTGTCCCCGACGCGACGGGTTGCCTTCCCCCGTCGCGTCGGACGGGAGCCTGTCATGGCGGGGTGAGGCGCAACTCATGCAAATGGTGGATCTCCACAAATCTGATGACGACCCGGCCCATCCCCTCGCCGCAGTCTCGTCTCTGCCGATATCGGCGCCAGCGGCGACCGCCGGCTGGTCGAAGACTTGAAGGGGAGAAACCAGAAATGACGACTCGCAAGCTCGCCATGGCAGGGGCCCTGGGGCTGGCCTCGCTCGGACTCATCGGGGCCGG
>NZ_JBTCWL010000125.1:0-4307 GCF_054325275.1 Oryzihumus sp. | reverse complement strand
GCGGCGATGCGCAGCGACATCGAGCGCTACCTCGCCGGCCGGCCGGTGCTGGCCACCGCCCCGGTGGCGGCCCCCGTCACCACCGTCATCCCGCCGGTGCTGCCGCCCGCCGACGCGACCACGGTGCGCCCCGCCGTACCTCCCTACGACGAGGAGCCGGCCGCGCGGACCGGCCTCGTGGTGGCGCTGGTGCTACTCGTCCTGCTCCTCATCGGCGGCGCGGCCTACCTGCTGCCCAAGATGTTCGACTCCCCGCCCGACCAGGTGGCCGTGCCCGCGGTGATCGGTCTGAGCGAGAAGGCCGCCCGCGACGCGATCGGCCAGGCGGGCCTCACGGTCGGCGACGTGTCCTACCAGGCCGACCCGAGCGGCGGGAAGGGCAAGGTCATCAAGCAGGACCCCAACCGCGACACCTACGTCGACCCGAGCAGCACGGTCGACATCGTGGTCTCCACGGGGCGCCCGCTGGTCGAGCTGCCCTACGTCATCGGCCAGGACAAGGACTCCGCCCAGCAGGCGCTGGAGGCGCGGGGGTTCACCGTGACGCTCAAGCAGCGCGAGGCCGACAGCCCCGCCGGCCAGGTGGTGGCGACCGACCCCGCCCAGGGTCAGCAGGTGCCGCAGGGCTCCGCGGTCACGGTCTACTTCTCCGACGGACCCGAGCAGGTGCCCGACGTGGTCGGCAAGCAGCAGCCCGACGCCGAGAAGATGCTCCGTGACGCCGGCTTCCAGCCCGAGGTCGTGCAGTCCTCCAACACCACCGAGCCCGCCGGCACGGTCATCCAGCAGAGCCCGCAGGGCGGCCAGCCGCAGCCCCAGGGCACGGTGGTCACCATCGTGGTGTCGTCCTACCAGCCCAGCGAGTCGCCCTCGCCGACCGAGTCGCCGACCACGACGAGCCCCAGCCCGTCGCTCCCCGGCTCGCCCGGGCCGCAACCGCGAGAGGCCGCTCCGCCGCCGGCTCGACGGTCGGGCGGCTGAGCCCGGGGCGCTACTTCGCGGCCGCGGCGATGGGCGTGGCGTAGCTCAGGTCGAGCAGGCCGTCGTACGCCGGGGCGGTGAGCTCCTCGTCGGTCCGCAGCTCCCAGCCGACCCGGATGAGCGGGTTGGCCGCGTCGTCGCGGTAGTAGCCGAGGTAGGAGTCGGCGGCGATCGCGTCGAGCATGCCGGTCTGGTCGCCGACGCCGGAGATGACGTAGGGCTGGGAGTAGGGCACGCCCTGGAGCTGCACCGCGTTGCCCTCGCACTTGATGCCGGTGGTGGTGATGATCCGCTGGCCGTTGACCGTGACCGCGGTGGCGCCGCCGCTCCACATCGCGTTGACGACCGCCTGGATGTCCTGCTGGTGCACGACGAGCCGGTTGCGGTCGAGCTGGGTGGTGGAGATGAGCTCCTCGGGGGCGTCGGTGAGGGTGACCGTCACGCCCGGGCCGCTGCGCGGCTCGAGGCCGGCGGGGTCCTTGAGCCGCTCGATCCTGCGCTGGTAGCGCTTGACGTCGCGGTCGTCGACCGAGCTGGTCAGCGTGGCGACGTCGGCGTTGAGCGCCGCGACGCGCGCCCGCAGGCCGGCGTACTGGTCGGCCTCACGCTTCACCAGGGAGGCGAGGTCGGTGTAGCGGCCGGGCCGCAGGTCGGTGCCGTGGCTGTTGTGGGCGCTGATCACGAACAGCCCGCCGCACAGCAGGATGACCACCGGGGTGCCGGCCCGCCACGGGGAGCGGGGACGACCCGGGGAGCGTCCGCGGAGCCGGCGCAGCAGCCGGCCGCCGGCCAGGCGACGCCACGCCGGCGGGCGCGGAGCGTCCTCCTCGGCGGGCCGCGCGTGGGATCCGGGGGTCACGCCGACTAAGGTAGCCCGCGACCTGTGACGAGAGCGTCATCGGCCCGACTCACCCCCCGCGTCCTCTAGGGAGCAGCAGTGTCCAACCCCAAGGCCAAGCAGCCCGACGTCCTCCACCCCGGCGCCGGACCGCTGTTCTCGGTGCGCTTCGTGATCTCCCTGGTGCTGGTCGTCCTCGGCATCGCCTGGATCGTCTTCTACTACGCCGCCGTGCGCGCCGACCCGTCGGCGATCCCGCCGGCGAAGCCCACCGGGCCCGGCTTCATGGGCGACCTGGCCGGCTGGAACTACGTCATCGGCTTCGGCGCGCTCTTCCTCGGCCTGATGATCGCCGCCCACCCCCAGACCCCCCTCGGCCGCGGCCGCGGCGTGGTGGTCGGGATGCTCGGCTGCTTCATCATCGGCCTGCTGTGGATCTGCACGTTCTACGTCATCTCCGACAACGTCTCCCGGCTCCCCGTCTTCGACGACCTGGGCCAGAAGAACCTCATCGTGGGCATCGCCTTCATGGCCGTGGGCTTCACCTTCGCGACCCGCTGGGAGTGACCCACCGGGAGCCGCTCCCGTCCGCACGTCGAGCACCGGTCCGCCCCTCGGGGCGGGCCGGTGTTTGTGCACAGTGGGGATAACTCTGTGGAGAACTACACGCGTGTAGTTCTCCACAGGTGATTCCACAGGTGTGGAGAAAGGGGGTGTGGAAAACCGGTGGAGAGTCGGTGGAGAACCGGTGGACGACGATGGGCCGTCCGCGCGCCAGCCGACACGCCCACGACCCCGCCACGACCCGGTCACCCCGTCGCCACCGCTGGTCGAGGTGCGAGGAGCGCCACGGCACCAGACCGCTGGTTGAGGTGCGAGGAGCGCCAGCGACGAGCCTCGAAACCCCGCACGACGCACTGCAGCCCGTGCGCTCCCACGGCACACCTGGCTCACCGGGTTTCGAGGCTCGCTGGCGCTCGCACCTCAACCAGCGGGAGGGCACGCTGGCGCTCGCACCTCAACCAGCGGGAGGGCACGCTGGCGCTCGCACCTCAACCAGCGGGGGGAGCCGCCGACGCGCGTCAGCCGAGGGCGACGGTGCGGGCCACGATCGCGGCGAGCACGACGACGGCGACCAGGCCGACGCCCACCGCCTGCCAGGCGCTGCGCCGCGCCCGGGGCGCGTAGGCGAACGCCGCGGCGATGGCGACCCCGCCGAGGAAGCCGCCGAGGTGGCCCTGCCAGGAGATGTTCCCGGGGCCGGCGAAGGTGAAGACGAAGTTGATGCCGATCCACATCAGGATGCCCTGCGGGTTCGCGCGCACCTTGAGCGCGAGCACGAGCAGGGCGCCCATGAGGCCGAAGACGGCACCGGAGGCGCCGAGCGTGTTGACGTACTCCGGGGCGGCCCAGTAGACGAGCGCGGAGCCGGCGAGCCCGGAGACGAGGTAGAGCGCCAGGAAGCGGACCCGGCCGATGGCCAGCTCCAGCTGCGGCCCGAGCACCCACAGCGCCAGCATGTTGAAGCCGATGTGGAGGGGCTCGACGTGGGTGAACATGCTGGTGAGCGGCTGCCACCAGGCGCCGTCGCTGACGCCGGGGAGCCAGTGGCCCGCGCCCAGCGTCGAGCACTGGTCGTGGGTGTAGGCGTAGCCGCGGGTGCCGACCGCGCACAGCCCGCGGGCGCGCAGCGAGAGGGCGTCGACCAGGCGGCTACCCGAGCCGCCGGAGGCCAGGATGGCCAGCCAGACGGCGACGTTGATGCCGATCAGCACCATCGAGGTGATCGCGGCGTTGCCGGGCCGCAGCCCGCCGTACGCCGTGCGCCCGCTGCGGGTGGTCTTCTTGCCCTCGGCGATGCACGAGGGGCACTGGAAGCCCACGGCGGCGTCGCGCATGCAGTCCGGGCAGATCGGCCGGTCGCAGCGCTGACAACGGATGTAGGACTCGCGACCGGGGTGCCGGTAACAGGTCGGCACCCCGGTCTCGGGAGTCTGGTGCTCGCTCATGCGGGGTCGGTCTCCGAACCGCGGCGGGGCGAGGACTCGCGGGGCCTGGTCAGCTCCGGACGACCTGGACGGACTCGATGACGACCGGCTCACGGGGGCGGTCGCCCGGGCCCGTGGGGGTGGTCGCGTTGGCGTCGACGACGTCGCGGCCGGCCTGGTCGGCGACCTCACCGAAGATGGTGTGCTTGCCGGTCAGCCAGCTGGTGGCGCCCACGGTGATGAAGAACTGCGAGCCGTTGGTGCCCGGGCCGGCGTTGGCCATGGCCAGCAGGTAGGGCTATTCGAATGCAAGGCCGCTGTTGACCTCGTCCTTGAACGTTTAGCCCGGAACGCCGGTGCCTGTTCCGAGGGGGCAGCCGCCCTGGATCATGAAGTCGGGGATGATCCGGTGGAAGGTGAGCCCGTCGTAGAACCGCCCGGTCCGGCCGCCGTCGGCGTGGTACTCCTTGGTCCCCTCGGCGAGGCCCGTGAAGTTCTCG
>NZ_JBTCWL010000124.1:0-4894 GCF_054325275.1 Oryzihumus sp. | reverse complement strand
CCCCCGAGCCCGGGGGCGGTCAGCGCGGGGCCGGGGGCTCCTCCCGGCCGCCGCCGGGCTGCCAGAGGACGTCGCCACCGGCGCCGAGGTTGGCCACCCGCGCGAGGATGAACAGCAGGTCCGAGAGCCGGTTGAGGTAGGTCGCGGTCAGCGGGTTCACGCCGCCGGGACGCTCGTCGTCGCCGGGCTGGTCGCCGTAGGCCTCCAGCGCCGCCCACGTGCTGCGCTCGGCCCGACGGGTCACGGTGCGGGCGACGTGCAGGTACGCCGAGGCGGGGGTGCCGCCGGGCAGGATGAACGAGCGCAGCTTCTCCAGCTCCTCGTTGTAGGCGTCGCAGTCGGCCTCGAGCTCCTCGACCCAGCGCTGCTGGACCCGCAGCGGCGGGTGCTGGTAGCTCGCGGCCAGCGGCGTGCACAGGTCGGCGCCGACGTCGAACAGGTCGTTCTGCACCCGCGTCAGCGTCGCCCGCACGTCCTCTCGCAGGTCGCCGCACGCCAGGGCGACGCCGATCGCGCTGTTGGCCTCGTCGGTGTCGGCGTACGCGGCGAGCCGCACGTCCGTCTTGCTCGTGCGGCTGAAGTCGCCGAGCGCCGTGGTGCCGGTGTCACCGGTCCGGGTGTAGATCCGCGTCAGGTTGACCATGGCCCGAATGGTCGCAGATAGGCTCCTGTCCCGTGATGGAGAGGTTCCGCGTCGTCGGTGGGGCGTCCCTGCACGGTGAGGTCACCGTGGTGGGTGCCAAGAACAGTGCGCTCAAGCTGATGGCGGCGGCCCTGCTGGCCAGCGGCCGCACCCGGCTGACCAACATGCCGGCGATCCTCGACGTGACGATCATGGCCGAGCTGCTGCGGCGCCTCGGCTGCGAGGTGGACTACGAGGCAGACGCCGGGGTCGTGGAGATCGACGTCCCCCAGGTGATCGGGCACCGCGCCGACTACGACCTGGTCCGCGCGCTGCGCGCCTCGATCTCGGTGCTGGGTCCCCTTGTCGCGCGGTGCGGCGAAGCCGACGTGGCGGTCCCGGGCGGTGACGCCATCGGTTCCCGCGGGCTCGACCTGCACGCGGCCGGCCTGGAGGCCCTCGGCGCCACCGTCCACGTCACCCACGGCTATCTCATCGCCGAGGCCCCGAATGGCTTGCACGGTGGGGAGATCCGCTTGGACTTCCCCAGCGTGGGGGCGACCGAGAACGTCCTCATGGCCGCGGTCCTGGCCCGCGGGACGACCGTCCTGACCAACGCCGCCCGCGAGCCCGAGATCGTCGACATCGCGGCGATGCTCACCGGGATGGGCGCGCGGATCCGGGGCGCCGGCACCTCGGTCATCGAGATCGAGGGCGTCACCGAGCTCGCGCCGACCCAGCACGCCGTGGTCGCCGACCGCATCGCGGCCGGGACGTGGGCCTTCGCTGCGGCCACCACCCGCGGTGACGTCGAGGTGGTCGGGGGAGTGGCCGACCACCTCGGTATCGCGCTCGACCATCTCAGCGGGGCGGGCGCCACCGTCACCACGACCGATCGGGGCTTCCGGGTGTCCACCGGCGGGGCGCGGCTGAGAGCGTTCGACGTGGCCACGCTGCCTTACCCCGGATTCCCGACCGATCTGCAGCCCTTCGCGCTGGCCTACAACGCGGTGGCCGACGGCAGCGCGATGATCACCGAGAACCTCTTCGAGGCGCGGTTCCGCACCGTGCAGGAGCTGGCACGGCTCGGTGCCGAGGCCCGGGTCGACGGGCACCACGTGATGCTGCACGGCGTCGAGCAGCTCTCCGGCGCCCCGGTGGAGGCCAGCGACATCCGCGCCGGGGCCGCCCTGGTCATCGCCGGGCTCGTGGCCGAGGGGGTGACCACCGTCAGCGGTGCGCACCACATCGACCGCGGCTACGCGGGATTCGCCGCGGCGATGCGGGGGCTGGGGGCTGACGTCACCCGCGAGCCGGACGACGCGCCATACCTCTGAGGCCTCTCCCAGCCCGGTGGCAGGGCGGGGTCGGCCGGCGCCGCAGGCGTCCTGACCCGGGTCGGCGCGAGACGTGACCCGATCGTGATGGCGTGGTGACAACCTTCATGCCCCGTGGTGCGTCAACCTTGACGACGGGGCGATCGTGCGGCGAACGGGGGCAGGCATGACGGCAGGGGTAGGGGCGGTGTCGTCCGCGACTCTGGAGGAGACCAGGCACGGGTGCGAGGTGGTCGTCTGCGGCCGCCTCGACGTGCACACCGTGGCCGACCTGCGCGCGCGCCTGCACGAGGTGCTCGACCAGGGCGAGGGCGACCTGCTGGTCCACCTCGCGGGGGCCGAGGTGGGCGACGCCACCGGGCTCGGGGTCATCGTCGGGGTCCATCACCGCGCCCGGCAGCTCGGCCGCCGGTTGGTCCTCGTCGACGTCTCGCCGCGGCTGGACCGGCTGCTGCGCGCCTCCCGGCTCAACCGCGTCCTGGCCCGCGCCGACGGGGTGGGTGCCGCGACCACTGTGGTGCCTCTCACCGCCTGAGTCCCTCCCGCCCGGCGGTTACCCGCGGGTACGTTCTGGCCATGGGAGAACGCAGCCGTCCGTGGGTCATGCGCACGTATGCCGGTCACTCCAGTGCCGCAGCGAGCAACGAGCTCTACCGCCGCAACCTGGCCAAGGGACAGACCGGGCTCTCGGTCGCGTTCGACCTGCCGACGCAGACCGGCTACGACCCCGACCACGCCCTCTCCCGCGGTGAGGTCGGCAAGGTCGGCGTCCCTGTGTCCCACATCGGCGACATGCGCGCGCTGTTCCAGGACATCCCGCTCGCGGAGATGAACACCTCGATGACCATCAACGCCACGGCGATGTGGCTGCTGGCGATGTACCAGGTGGTGGCCGAGGAGCAGGCCCAGGCGGCCGGGCAGGACCCCGCTGAGGCGGTGCGGGCCCTCGCCGGCACCACCCAGAACGACATCATCAAGGAGTACCTCTCGCGCGGGACCTACGTCTTCGCGCCGGCGCCTTCGCTGCGCCTGATCACCGACATGGTGGCCTACACCGTCGCCGAGATCCCCAAGTGGAACCCGATCAACATCTGCAGCTACCACCTGCAGGAGGCCGGCGCCACGCCGGTGCAGGAGATCGCCTACGCGATGAGCACGGCGATCGCGGTCCTGGACGCCGTGCGCGACTCAGGGCAGGTGCCGCAGGAGCGCTTCGGTGAGGTCGTCGCCCGGATCTCGTTCTTCGTCAACGCCGGCGTGCGTTTCGTCGAGGAGATGTGCAAGATGCGCGCCTTCGTCGAGCTCTGGGACGAGCTGACCCGTGAGCGCTACGGCGTGCAGGACCCCAAGCACCGGCGGTTCCGCTACGGCGTCCAGGTCAACTCCCTGGGCCTGACCGAGGCCCAGCCGGAGAACAACGTCCAGCGGATCGTGCTCGAGATGCTCGCGGTCACGCTGTCCAAGGACGCGCGGGCCCGGGCGATCCAGCTGCCGGCATGGAACGAGGCCCTTGGGCTGCCGCGGCCGTGGGACCAGCAGTGGTCGCTGCGGATGCAGCAGGTGCTCGCCTTCGAGTCCGACCTGCTGGAGTACGACGACCTGTTCACCGGTAGCCGCGTGGTCGAGGCCAAGGTCGCCGAGCTGGTGGCCGGCGCCAAGGCCGAGATCGACCGGGTGCAGGAGATGGGCGGGGCGGTCGCCGCGGTCGAGTCCGGCTACATGAAGTCGGCGCTCGTGGCCTCGCACGCCCGGCGACGCCAGCGGACCGAGTCCGGCGCGGACGTCGTGGTGGGCGTCAACCGGTTCACCACCACCGAGCCCAACCCGCTGACCGCTGACCTCGACACCGCGATCCAGACCGTCGACCACGCGGTCGAGGCTCGTGCTGTCGAGGCTGTGGCGGCGTGGCGTCGCGAGCGGGACGCTGCCGAGGGCGGACGCAGCGCCGTGGACGAGGCCCTGGAGCGGCTGCGCACCGACGCCCGCAGCGGCACCAACCTCATGGCTGCCTCGCTCGCGTGTGCCCGCGCCGGCGTGACCACGGGGGAGTGGGCCGGCGCGTTGCGCGAGGTCTTCGGCGAGTACCGCGCCCCCACGGGCGTGTCTGGCTCGGTCGGGGTGACCAGCGGCGACACCGCCGACTCCGGGCTCGCCCGGGTGCGCGAGCAGGTCCGCGCCACCGGCGAGGAGCTCGGTGGTCGGCTACGGCTGCTGGTCGGCAAGCCCGGCCTCGACGGCCACAGCAACGGTGCCGAGCAGGTGGCGGTGCGCGCCCGGGACGCCGGCTTCGAGGTGGTCTACCAGGGCATCCGGCTCACGCCCGAGCAGATCGTTGCGGCCGCGGTGGCCGAGGACGTGCACTGCGTCGGCCTGTCGGTGCTCTCCGGCTCGCACATGGAGCTCGTGCCGCAGGTGCTCGACGGGCTCAAGGCCGCTGGGGTGCACGACGTGCCGGTCATCGTCGGCGGGATCATCCCCGAGGGGGATGCGGCTCGGCTGCGCGAGCTCGGCGTCGCCGCGGTGTTCACCCCCAAGGACTTCGGCCTCACCGACATCATGGGCGAGATTGTCGCGACCATCCGCGCCGCGCGGGGTCTGCCGGCCCTCGCCGAACCGGTGCCCGCCTGAGCAGCGCGAAGGACGCGCGTCCCGCTCCTGTGGCTCGGTCGCGGGCCCACCTCCCAGCCTGAACACGTACGGGAAGGCCAGCTGTGCGTCCGGCTCCCACTGACCCGCCCCCAGGGCGCGCCTCTGGCCCGGCCGTTCCGGGGCCGGGTGCGGTGCGGGCACGTCAGGTGTGCCAGGTGACCCCGGTCGCGGTCACGGTCGCGGTCCAGCCGCGCTGGTGCACGATCGTGTGGTGCCGCCCGCAGAGCAAGGCGGCGTTGCCGACATCGGTGGCCCCGCCGTTGGCCCAGTGGATGACGTGGTGCCC
>NZ_JBTCWL010000123.1:0-4901 GCF_054325275.1 Oryzihumus sp. | reverse complement strand
TTCGTCTTCTCCGAGAACCCGCCGCTCGAGTCCACGATCCAGGTCTGAGCCCGCGCCGCCCCCTGGTATGCCGGGTGGCCGGCACCCGGGGGCACCTCACCTCCCGGGCGTCGACCTCGTCCTGACGGGGGACGCCGCTGCCCGGCGGGCGAGGTCCGGGGCTCAGTTGAGGTTCTGGTCCTCGGACAGGAACAGCGCGAAGATCGCCGGCTGCGTCTGGATCAGCTCCAGCCGGCCGCCGTTGGACTCGGCCAGGTCCCGGGCCAGCGCCAGGCCCAGCCCCGTGCCGGTCGTGGTGACCGACCGCTCGAAGATGTGCGGCGCGATCGCCGCGGGGACGCCGTCGCCCTGGTCGCTGACCTCCACCACGACCGACGGGCCGCTGCGACGGGCGTGCACGTCCACGGTGCCGCGACCGTGCGCGAGGGAGTTCTCCAGCAGCGTCGAGAGCACCTGGGACAGGGCGACCGGCGTCGCCTGGACCGACAGCCCCCGCTGGCCGTGCACGCGCACCGAGCGGCGCGCCTGCTCGAACGCGGGCTGCCACTCCCGTTGCAGCGCCGCGATGACGGAGTCCAGGGAGACGCTGGGCCGGGGCGCGTCGTGACCGGAGCGGCTGCGCGCCAGCAGGTCGTCGACGACGCGGGTGAGCCGCTCCACCTGGGCGATGGCGATGTTGGCCTCCTCCTGCACCACCGCCAGGTCGTCGGTCACCGAGATCTCCTCGAGCCGCATGAGCAGCGCCGTCAGCGGGGTGCGCAGCTGGTGCGAGGCGTCGGAGGCGAAGTCACGCTCCGAGGCCAGTGACCGCTTGAGCTGCTGCGCGCTGCGGGAGAGCACCTCCGAGACCCGGTCGATCTCGGCGATCCCGCTGACGAGCGGCTGGAACCGGGACTCCCCGGCGCCCAGCCGCTCGGCCCGGTCGGCCAGCTCGGTCATCGGCTCGGAGAACTTGCGGGCCTGCGCCGAGGCCACGAGGACCCCGACGACGACCGCGAGCACCGACAGCGCCGTGATGATGCCCAGCAACTGGGCGAGCTGCGTCATGCTCTGGCCGGCGACCAGCCAGGTGCGCAGCCGGGACCCCTCGTCCGCCAGCATCCACACGGCCCCGAAGAACAGGGGAGCGCCGACGATGACAACCGACAGGACGACGGCGATGACGGTGGAGCGGACGAGCCGCTCACGCATGGCTGGTCCTCAGCTCCGGTCGCCGCGCTCGAAGCGGAAACCCACGCCGCGCACGGTGGAGATGTACTGCGGCTGGGCCGCGTCGTCGCCGAGCTTCTTGCGCAGCACCGAGATGTGCATGTCCAGGGTCTTGGTGGACCCGAACCACGCGGTCTCCCAGATCTCGCGCATGAGCTGCTCGCGCGAGACGACCTTGCCCTGCTCGCGCACGAGCACGCGCAGGAGGTCGAACTCCTTGGCCGTCAGCTGCAGCTCCTCGTCGTTGAACCAGGCGCGGCGCCCCTCGGGGTCGATGCGCACCAGCTCGTTGGTCGGCGCGGAGTCCAGCGGGTGACGGCGCAGCAGCGCCCGCACCCGGGCCAGCAGCTCGGCCAGCCGGAACGGCTTGGTCACGTAGTCGTCGGCGCCGGCGTCGAGGCCGACCACGGTGTCCACCTCGTCGGCGCGGGCCGTGAGGATGAGGACGGGCACGGTGCGCCCGTCGGCGCGGATGCGCCGGCACACCTCCAGTCCGTCGATGTGGGGCAGTCCGAGGTCGAGCACGACGAGGTCGGGGCCTTCGGCGGCCCCGTCGAGGGCCGCACGACCATCCCCGCGCACATCGACGTCATAGCCCTCGCGGCGCAGGGCGCGGGCGAGGGGTTCAGAGATGGCGGGGTCGTCTTCGGCCAGCAGCACGCGGGTCATATCGGGCATCGTAGAGACCGCAGGTACCGTCAGCGACCGGGCCACGCCGGACGACGCTTCTCGGCAAATGCCGCCACGCCTTCCTTGCGGTCCCCGGAGAAGGCCGTGGCGCGCCAGCAGGCGTCCTCGACCTCCAGTCCGGTGGCCAGGTCGACGTCCATGCCGAGCCGCATCGCCTTCTTGGCGTTGCGCAGCCCGACCGGGGAGTTCGCCGCGATCTCGGTGGCCAGCCGCAGGGCCCAGTCGCGGGCCTCGCCGGCACCGACGACCTCGTCGACGACCCCCAGGGCGGCAGCCTCCGAGGCCGCCATCCGTCGCGCCGTGAACACCATCCCCGCAGCGCGCGACCAGCCGATGCGCCGGGTCAGCAGCTGGGTGCCACCACCCCCGGGGATCACCCCGACGGACACCTCGGGCAGCCCCACGACCGCGGCCTCCCCCGCCACGATGAGGTCGCAGGACAGGGCGATCTCCAGCCCGCCGCCGAGGGCGAAGCCCTCGACGACCGCGATCGAGGGCACCGGCAGGTTGAGCACCCCGGTGTATGCCGCGCGGGCCACCGGCCGCTGCTGCATCAGGTCGGCGTCGCTGAAGGAGTTGCGCTCCTTCAGGTCCGCGCCGACGCAGAACGCCTTGGGGCTGGTGCTCGTCAGGATCACGGCGCGCACGTCCTCGTCGGCGGCCAGCTCGGCCGTGGCGGCGGCGAGGTCCCGGGCCATCGCGGTGGAGACCGCGTTCATCGCCTCCGGCCGGTCGAGCGCCAGCTCGGCCACGTGGCCGCCCTCCCCGTGGCGGGTGATGGTCACCAGCCGGCGGTCCCCGGGCTGCTCCTGCGTGCTCACTGCTCCTCCTTGGTGTCTGCTGCCTGACCTCGACGGCGCACCTCGCCCGTGCGGCTCAGGAGCCAGGGCGTGACCGGCCCGATCCCCCGCAGCGAGCGCCGGCGCAGCGCCGTCATCTCGAACCCCGACAGGCTGGCCAGCTTGGCGGCCAGCCCGTCGTCGACCAGCACCGACCCGGGCCGGGCCACCGCCGTCAGGCGGGAGGCACGGTTGACCGTGGTGCCGAAGACATCCCCCAGGCGAGGCACCACCCGGCCGGTCGCCATACCGACCCGCACGTCCGGCAGCACCTCGTCCTCGGCCATCGCCTCGACCAGGTCCAGCGCGATCGCCGCCGCGGCAGCGGGGGTGACCGTCACGTAGAGCACCTCGTCGCCGACGGTCTTGATCACGCGGCCGCCGTGGGCGGTGACGATGTCGGAGGCCAGCTCCTCGAAGCGCTGGACGACCTGGGCCAGCTCGCGCTCGGAGAGCCGGCGGACCAGGCGGGTGAACGACACCAGGTCGGCGAAGCCCACGTTGCGCACGATGCCGACGTTGTCCTGCTCGGGGTCCGCGTCGGCGACCATGCGCTCGATGGCGGCGACGAGGTGCCGGCGCCACGCGTAGACCAGCAACGGCTCGAGATCGTCGGCGACGTCGGCGAGCTTGGCCGCGGCCTTGCGGGCGGTCTCCAGGTCCGGGACCGCCCGGGTGGTGTCGTGCCGTCCGGCGCCGGGGGCGTCGCCGGCGCCGAGGTCGCCCAGCGCCTCGGCCATCAGCTGGGTCTGCCACACCGCCAGCCGGTCGGTGGTGCGGGCGAACGCGCGGGTCATGGCCAGCGCGGTCGGCTCGTCGAAGACCCCCTCGCGCACGAGGTCTGCCACCGAGCGCAGCGCCTGGATGTCGGACTCTGTGAACACCCGGTCCTCGTCGTCCTCGACGTTGGCGAAGCCGAGCGCGTGCCAGAACTTGCGCGCGCTGCGCAGCGACAGCCCGGCCGCGCTGCTGACGTCGCGGCGCCGCAAGGTGCGCGACTGCCCCAGCAGCCGCGCCTCGACCTCGTCGGCGGCAGGCTCGAACCCCCCGGTCACGTCAGCTCCGGGGCGGGCACGATGGCGACCGATGCGGGGCACGCGTCACAGCGTCAGGTTTCGGGGCACACGCCCGATCATGCCCTGTCCGGCTGTGCTCGTGTGACCCGACGCACATGGACGACGTCACCGGCCGCATGGACCACCCGTCCCCGCCCGGTCTCCAGGACGAGCCGGCCACTGTCGTCGACGCCTCTGGCCGTGCCACGCAGCAGCGCGCCGCCGGGCTGGTGGACGTCGACCTCCTGCCCGATCGTGACGCACTCCTGGCGGTATGCCGCCCGCACCCGTCCCAGCGCCGCTCCCCCGAGCACCCACTCGCCGTGCAGCGCGGCCAGGTGGCCCAGGAAGGCGATGACCAGGTCCTCCCGGCGGATGCCCTGAGCCCCCTCGAGGCGCAGCGAGGTCGCGGTCGGCACCGGCAGCTCGTGCTGCTCCTGGTCGACATTGGCACCGGCGCCGGCCACCACCACGGTGCCGTTGCCGGTCAGCTCGCACAGCACGCCGCAGACCTTGCGCTCCCCCAGGAGCAGGTCGTTGGGCCACTTCAGCCCGGGGCGCACCCCGGCCACGTCCGCGAGGGCCCGGCCCATCGCCATACCGGTGAGCAGGGGCAGCCAGCCCGGGTCCGAGCTGGCGCCCACGGGAAGCACCACCGAGACGGCCACGGACGCCCGGGCCGGCGCCTCCCACTGGCGGGTGAGCCGGCCCCGCCCGGCGCTCTGGTGCTCGGCCAGGACGACCCGCCACGGCCGGGGGTCGCGCAGGGCCTCGAGGTTGGTGGAGTCGACCGTGTCGAGCACGTCCAGGGCGCTCCACGGGCCCTCCGGCGTGAGCAACGCCTCCTGCAGGGCATGGACGTCCATCGGCTCTCTCACGCGGCTAAGGCTAGGCTGCCCGACATGGCTGATGCTGTTCAGAGTCCGGATGCCGTCGACGCACCGGCGATCGACATCCACACCACCGCGGGCAAGCTGGCCGACCTGCACCGGCGCAACGACGAGGCGGTCCACGCCGGGTCGGCGCGGGCGGTCGAGAAGCAGCACGCGAAGGGCAAGAAGACCGCGCGCGAGCGGATCGCGCAGCTGCTCGACGAGGGCTCGTTCGT
>NZ_JBTCWL010000122.1:0-5247 GCF_054325275.1 Oryzihumus sp. | reverse complement strand
CCGCGGGTCCCGGCGAGTCGGTGACGGAGCCCCCTGCCGCGTGGGCGAAGATGGCGTCCGGGAGAATCCGCCCCACCGCAACCGACGCCGCACCCCCGAGGAGCACCCCCGCGCATGGCCCGCCGTTCGTCGACCCCCTCTGGTGAGGAGCAGGACTTCCAGGAGCGCATCCTCGACATCGACGTCGAGGAGGAGATGCAGGGGGCGTTCCTCGAGTACGCCTACTCCGTCATCTACTCCCGGGCCCTCCCCGACGCCCGCGACGGCCTCAAGCCGGTGCAGCGCCGCATCCTCTACGGCATGAGCGAGCTGGGGCTGCGCCCCGACCGCGGCCACGTCAAGTCCAGCCGCGTCGTCGGCGAGGTCATGGGCAAGTACCACCCGCACGGCGACGGCGCAATCTACGACGCCCTCGTGCGCATGGCCCAGCCGTTCACGATGCGCCTGCCGCTGGTCGACGGGCACGGCAACTTCGGCTCGCTCGACGACGGCCCGGCCGCCTCGCGCTACACCGAGGCCAGGCTGGCCCCCGCCGCGCTGCTGATGACCGGCAGCCTGGACGAGGAGACCGTCGACTTCGTCCCCAACTACGACGACCAGCTGCTTCAGCCGGGCGTCCTGCCGGCGGCCTACCCCAACCTGCTCGTCAACGGCGCCAGCGGCATCGCCGTGGGCATGGCCACGAGCATGCCGCCTCACAACCTCGTCGAGGTCATCGGCGCGGCGCGGCACCTCATCGCCAACCCGCAGTGCTCGCTGGACGACCTGATGAAGTTCGTCCCCGGGCCGGACCTGCCCGGCGGAGGCAAGATCGTCGGGCTGGAGGGCATCCGCGACGCCTACCTGAACGGCCGCGGCACCTTCCGCACCCGCGCCACGACCCGGATCGAGAACGTCACGCCCCGCAAGAAGGGCATCGTCGTCACCGAGCTGCCCTACCTCGTCGGCCCCGAGAAGGTCATCGAGAAGATCAAGGACAACGTCCAGTCCAAGAAGCTGCAGGGCATCAGCGACGTCAAGGACCTCACCGACCGCAAGCACGGCCTGCGCCTGGTCATCGAGGTCAAGAACGGCTTCAACCCCGAGGCGGTCCTGGAGCAGCTGTACAAGCTGACCCCGATGGAGGACTCCTTCGGCATCAACAACGTCGCACTCGTCGACGGCCAGCCGCGCACCCTGGGCCTGAAGGACCTGCTGCGCGTCTACGTCGACTTCCGCACCGACGTGGTCCGCCGCCGCAGCGCCTACCGCCTGCGCAAGCGGGAGGAGCGCCTGCACCTCGTCGAGGGCCTGCTCATCGCGATCCTCGACATCGACGAGGTCATCCAGGTGATCCGCAGCTCCGAGGACGCTGCGGTGGCCAAGGACCGCCTGATGGAGGTCTTCGACCTCTCCGACCCGCAGGCGACCTACATCCTGGACCTGCAGCTGCGCCGCCTGACGAAGTTCTCCCGCGTCGAGCTGGAGACCGAGAAGGCCGAGCTCGAGCGCCAGATCGAGGCGCTGCGGGCCATCCTCGGCGACGAGAAGCTGCTGCTGAAGACCGTGTCCTCCGAGCTCGCCGACGTCGCCAAGGCCCACGGCACCCCGCGGCGCACCGTGCTGCTGGAGTCGGCCGGCACCCCCCTGACGGCATCCTCGCCGCTGGAGGTCAGCGACGACCCGTGCTGGGTGCTGCTGTCCTCCACCGGCCTCATGGCCCGCACCACCACCGCGGACCCGCTGTCCAACGAGGGCGGTCGGCACAAGCACGACGCGGTGGTCGCCACGGTGCGCACCACCGCCCGCGGGTATGTCGGGCTGGTCACCTCCCGGGGTCGGATGATCCGCCTGTCCGCGCTGGAGCTGCCCACGCTGCCGCCGACCAACGGGGCCCCGTCGCTGTCCGGCGGGGCGCCGCTGGCAGCCTTCGTCGACCTGCCCCGCGGCGAGGAGCCGCTGACGCTGGTCTCGCTGCGGGAGGACTCCCCCGGCATCGCCCTCGGCACCGCCCTCGGCGTGGTCAAGCGGGTCACCACCGACTACCCCGGCAACAAGGACGACTGGGAGGTCATCTCGCTCAAGGACGGCGACGCAGTCGTCGGCGCGGTCGAGCTGACCACCGGCCAGGAGGACCTGGTCTTCCTCACCAACGTCGCCCAGCTGCTGCACTTCTCCGCCTCGGTCGTGCGCCCGCAGGGCCGCCCGGCCGGCGGCATGGCGGGCATCAAGCTGGCCGGCGACGAACGGGTGGTCTTCTTCGGCGCGGTCGACCCCACGGCGGACAACATCGTGGTGACCTCGGCTGGCTCCTCCGGCGCCCTGCCCGGCACCGAGGCCGGCTCGCTGAAGGTGACGCCCTACGCCGAGTACCCCGCCAAGGGCCGCGCGACCGGCGGCGTCCGGGCGCACCGGTTCCTGCGCGGCGAGGACACCCTGCTGCTGGCCTGGGTCGGGGCCGTGCCGGCGCGGGCTGCTGCCGCCAACGGGGTGGCCGTCGACCTGCCGCCGGCCACGGGCAAGCGGGACGGCTCCGGCACGCCGGCGCAGAACCCCATCGCCGCGATCGCCGCGGCGTTCCCGGCCGGTCCGGCCGACCAGGAGCCCGGGGCCGTCGTCCCGGCCGAGGCTGAGCTGCCGCTGGGCGACGGCGTGGGCGAGTGACCGAGGCGCGCGGCGGCCACGGCCACAGCGCACCCGGCGCCTGCTCGGTGCTCTGGGACCGGGCGCACGCCCCAGCCCCGGGCACGGCCGCTCAGGCGCGGTTCTGGGTGGCGCTGGAGCAGCCCGGGCCGTGGGGTCGTGAGGCGGCGACCCAGTCCCACCTCGACCCCGACGTCGGGTCCGGCCTCGACCGGCTCTGCGCCGAGCACGGCGGGCGGCTGCTGCTCATCCGCCGTCCGGGCGCCCACGCCGACCGGCGGGGCAGCGAGGGACAGCGGGTCTACGTCGCCGGTGGCCTGACCGACCGGCCGTGGCTGCTCGAGGCGGACCTCGACCTGCCCTCCCAGCTCGGCCGGCTGCCGTGGCCGGCCCTGGCCGCGGGCGACATCGACATCGTCCTCGACGCGGTGCCCGAGCTCGAGGAGGCGTCCGACCCGGTGCTGCTGGTGTGCACGAACTCCCGCCGGGACGTGTGCTGCGCGGTCCGCGGTCGCCCGGTGGCGCTGGCCGCCGCGCAGGCCCGCCCCGGGCGCGTGTGGGAGTGCTCCCACACCGGCGGGCACCGGTTCGCGCCCACAGGCGTGCTGCTCCCCTGGGGCCAGACGCTCGCCCGGCTCGACGTCGACCTCGCCGTCGAGGTGCTCGACGCGGCGGAGCGCGGTGAGCTGCCTGCCGCCGCGCTCGGGCCGTGGCACGACCGCGGCCGCAGCGTCCTCGAGCCACCGGCGCAGGCGGTGGAAGCAGCCCTGCGCGAGCAGCTCGGCGAGCTGGACCTCATCGCCCTGTCGACCACCGCGGAGCCCGACCCCGAGGACTCGACCGCGTGGCGGTGCACAGTGAGCCACCGCGACGGTCGCTGCTGGTCGGTGCGGGTGGAGCGGCTCATGGGCGACCACCTGCCGGAGTCGTGTGGCAAGGCTCCCGTGGCCACGTGGTCGTGGAGGGTGGGACCGGCCTCCCTCGTCTGAGGCGACCAGCCCGTTTCACCGCGGGCCCGGAAACCCTTCACCCCGAGCGCTTTCCGTCCGTCGGTCCGGGAGACTCCCGCCCCGGCTGCGGCACGAACGACGCTGGGTACGGCCGGGACGGCGACCGCGGGTGGTGGCGGGCCGGCATACACCACGGCCCGTCATCGCGGTCGTGACGCCCGCGGGGGGTCGGTTACCCGATCGTTATCCCTGCACACCCCGCCTGCGGTTGCGAGGTCGTGTGCAAGCGTTTTTACTCAGGTGTCTGATATCCCTCAGTGTCGAGGTGCTCAGCCCCCGGCACGCCATTGATTCGGAGGCGGGCGGATGGCCCACGACACAAGAAGGCGCCGCGCACGCGTGGCGTTCGCAGCGGCCGCCACAGTCGCCCTGGTGACTGCGGGGTGCAGCAGCGGCAGTTCTTCCTCGAGCAGCTCGGCGCAGGCAGGCGCCAGCTCCCGTGGGCCGATCACGTTCGTCACGGGCAAGGACAACAGCAACGTCTGGGCGCCCACCATCGCGAAGTGGAACTCGGCCCACCCCAACGAGAAGGTCACGCTCAAGGAGCAGACCGACCAGGCCGACCAGCAGCACGACGACATCGTGCAGCACATGCAGGCCAAGGACCCCAGCTACGACATCGTCACCGTGGACGTCATCTGGACCGCCGAGTTCGCGGCCAAGGGCTGGCTGGTCCCGCTCAAGGGCCAGTTCGCCATGGACACGAGCAAGCTGCTCAAGCCGACCGTGGTGGCGGCGACCTACAACAACACGCTCTACGCGGCGCCGTTCGCCAGTGACGGCGGACTGCTCTACTACCGCAAGGACCTCGTCCCGACGCCTCCCAAGACGCTGGACGAGATGTGGAGCAAGTGCAGCGTCGCCAAGGCAAAGAACATGGGCTGCTACGCCGGCCAGTTCTCCAAGTACGAGGGCCTGACCGTCAACGCGGCCGAGGCGATCAACACCGCCGGCGGCAAGATCGTCGACGACCAGGGCAAGCCCACCGTGGACTCCCAGGAGTCGCGCAAGGGCCTGCAGATGCTCGCCGACCACTACAAGAACGGCGACATCCCCAAGGAGGCCATCACCTTCCAGGAGGAGCAGGGCCGCCAGGCGTTCGAGGCAGGCAAGCTGCTCTTCCTGCGCAACTGGCCCTACGTCTACAACCTGGCCAAGACCGACGGCTCCTCCGTCGTCAAGGACAAGTTCGGCGTCGCCCCGCTGCCCGGCCTGTCCGGTCCTGGCGCCTCGAGCCTCGGTGGTCACAGCGAGGGCATCAGCGTCTACTCCAAGCACAAGGCCACGGCCTTCGACTTCCTCAAGTTCATCGAGGAGGACGCGCAGCAGAAGTTCTTCATGGAGAAGGGCTCGCTGGCCCCGGTCGTGGCGTCGATCTACGACGACGCGGCGCTGGTCGCGAAGTACCCCTACCTGCCCACGCTGAAGACCTCCATCGAGAACGCGGTCCCGCGTCCGGTGACGCCGTACTACCCGGCGGTCACCACGGCCATCCAGGACAACGCCTACCCCGCCATCAAGGGTGACAAGACCGTGGACCAGGCCATCAAGGACATGCAGGCTGCGATCAAGTCGGCCACCAGCGGCGGCTGATCGACGTCGCCGGGGGTGGGGG
>NZ_JBTCWL010000121.1:0-5275 GCF_054325275.1 Oryzihumus sp. | reverse complement strand
GTCACCAGCACGTCGTTCACGGTGGCGCCGTGAGCGTGGGCCACGGCCTTCACGTCGTCGAGGGACAGCGGCGGCGACCAGGCCACCGCCTTGTGCTCCCCCACCCGGCCGGTCCAGCGGGTGGTGTCGTTGCGCGTGCCGAGGACGAGCTTGCGGGCGGTGTCGACGTCGCCCGGGACGGCGGCGAGCCAGGTGGTCAGCCCGCCCGGGCCGCCCCCGCCGGCCACCACCGACCGCGCCCGTGAACCGACCGCGCCCACCAGCGACTCGGACAACGTCAGCACGCTGTTGGCGGCGCCGACCGGGTTGGTGACGGCGCCCCGGGCGAGCTGCACGGACCTGCCCGCCACGGTCCCGGCCAGCGACAGCACCTGGCTCGTCAGTGCAGGTCGGCCGTCCAACGCCGCCTGGACCGGTGCGGGCGACAGAGAACGGGACGGCGTGCGCTTGCGCGCGGCCCGGGTGCGGCCGGACGGCCCGTCCGCGTCGACGTCGAAGAAGCTCAACGCGAGCTGGACCATCCGGATGCCGTCGGCGATCGCGTGGTGTCCGCGGAACAGCACGGCACTGCCGCCGTGGTAGCCGTCCACGAGGACCGCCCGCCACAGCGGCTCGCTCCGGTCGAGCGGTCGCGTCCGCTCCGAGGCGATCAGGTCCTGCAGCTCGGTGTCGCCGCCGGGTGCCGGCAGCACCACCTGCTCGTAGCGCGCCGCGAGGTCGGCATCGGGCTGCTCCTCCCAGTACCAGGCGCCGTCCGTCCCGCGGACGACCACGCTGCGGAAGGCGAGGTAGCGGTTCCAGAGCCGTTGCCTCGCCGCCTCGCGCCAGCGATCCCAGTCGACGGGGGTTGCCGTCCAGAACAGGCTGTCGACGACCATCAGGTTGCCCGGCTTGTCCATCTCCAGCCACAAGGCGTCCTGCACGCCCAACCGCTGCCGTTCGCCCATGGTCCGCTCACTCGTGCCGTCGCCGCTCCTCGATCCATGGTCGGTCGGCGCGAGCCGCCGCGGCAGGGGCGAACGTCACCATTGCCCGGGCGCACCTCCGTGGTGAAGATGGCGAGGTGGGTCGTCTGAGGATGGTCACGGGCGGCGACGTGGACCTCGAGCTCGAGGTGCTGGGGACCGGCCATCCCGTGGTGGTCATCCAGACCGCTCTCACCGCAGACGAGCTGCGGCCGTTGGCCGAGCGAACGGCGCTCGCGGGCTACCGGGTGATCCACTACCACCGCCGCGGGTACGCCGGCAGCGGGCCGTTGCTCAGCCCGGTCTCCGTTGCCTCCGAGGCCGCAGACTGCCGGGCACTGATGGACGCACTGGACGTCGTACCGGCTCATGTCGTCGGAGCGAGCTACAGCGCCGCCGTCGCGCTCACCCTCGCCTCGTCCTGGCCCCACGCCGTCCGCACCCTCTCGGTGATGGAGCCCCCACCGAAGGGCGTCGCCAGCACCCCGGACTTCCTGGCCACCAGCGCTCCTCCCCTGGGACTTCGGGGCCGAGGACGCCGCGACCGTGCGGTGCCCGGTCCTGTACGTCGGCGGCAGCGAGAGTGGTCCGTGGTTCGCGGAGATGCGCGCGCGCATCCTGCAGCTGTTGCCTCGTGCCGAGGACACCACGGTGACCGGAGCCGGTCACCTGCTCGCCGCCACCCATCCCACCGAGACGGCGAGGTTCCTGGTCGACTTCCTGCGCCGGACCCCGTAGCCCTGCGTCCGGGGCGCGCAGGTGGGTGGCTGAGGCGTCGCGCCGGCAATGGCCGACGTGCTGGTGTTCCACGTCGGATCTGAGCCGCCCGGCGCCTGTGGCGGACATCATCCGGCCAGCCATTGGATCGTTCCAATCGGCTTGCAACACTGGAGGTCAAGCACTCCATCAAGGGAGACCCGCATGACACGCACGCTGTACCAGGACGTCGACGCCCTGCACGACTCCTTCATCGCCGCCATCAACCTCGCGCTCGCCGAGAACGACCTCGAGCGCGCCGAGGAGCTGGCGCGGGCCTACGACCGCGAGGCCATCCAGCTGCTCGCCGAGCGCGAGGGCAAGACCCACCTGCTGCCGATCCGTCGCGGCGCGCCGCAGCCCTCGGGCCTCCAGCGCCTGGCGAAGCGGCTGACCACGTCGCACGCCGCCTGACAGCTCAGCGACAGATCCCGACGAGCCGCACCTGGTCGTCGGGACCGGCGAGCCGCAGCCGCATCCCCGCGTCCCGCACGGTCATCGCCGCGACGTTGCCCGACCCGTCGCGCAGCAGCACCGCCTTCGGCGCCTCGGCGCGCGGCCACAGCACCACCGCCACACAGCCGGGGAACCGGCGCGACCAGGACGCCGGCCAGAGCGCCGCGTCCTGGCGGACACCGGCCCGGGTCACCTCCGCGGCCTGGGCGTCGGGGCGCAGCGCCACCACCGTGACGTAGGCGCTGGCGAGCACGAACAGGACCGCCGGGACGACGAAGGCGCGCCGCAGCAGTCGGCGCAGGCGCGGTGTCCGGGTGTCCATGCCCGCTCAACGACTCGCCCGCGGCCGGGGTTATGCCGCCGGCGCGGGTGGGCCCGGCGCGACCGGCTCAGCCCTCGACGAGGTCCGTCGGGGCGCCGTGGACGGCCGGGATCTGGCCCATCCGGCCCTTCTGGAAGTCCTCGAAGGCGGCCATCACCTCGGCCTTGGTGTTCATGACGAATGGACCGGCCCAGGCGACCGGCTCCCGGATCGGGCGGCCGCCGAGCACGACCACCTCCATCGACGGGTGCCGGCCCTCCTGCCGGGCGTCCGCCCCGAGGGTGACGAAGTCGCCCGCACCGAGCACCGCGAGCTGGCCGGTCTTCAGCGGGCGCTGGTCGAGGCCGACGTGGCCGTTGCCCGACAGCACGTAGACGAGCGCGTTGAAGTCCGCGCGCCACGGCACGTCGAGCCGGGCGCCCGGCGCCAGCGTCGCGTGCAGCATCGCCATCGGCGTGTGCGTGGAACCGGGACCGGACTGACCGCCCACCTCCCCGGCGATGATGCGCACCAGCGCACCGGCGTCGGCGGTGGCGACCAGACCGAGCTGGCTGGAGCGCAGGTCCTGGTAGCGCGGCTGCGCCCACTTCTGGTCGCGAGGCAGGTTCACCCACAGCTGGAGGCCGTGGAAGAGGCCGCCCTTGGCGACCAGCCACTCCGGCGGCGTCTCGATGTGCAGCAGGCCCGAGCCCGCGGTCATCCACTGGGTGTCGCCGTTGGTGATCGAGCCGCCGCCGCCCTGGCTGTCCTGGTGGTCCATGACGCCGTCGATCATGTAGGTCACGGTCTCGAAACCGCGGTGCGGGTGCCACGGGGTGCCCTTGGGCTCGCCCGGCGCGTACTCCACCTCGCCCATCTGGTCGAGGTGCACGAACGGGTCGAGCTGCGCGAGGTCCACACCGGCGAAGGCACGACGTACCGGGAACCCCTCCCCCTCGTAGCCCTGCGGCGCGGAGGTCACCGAGACCACGGGGCGCACGGTGTCGCCGAGGCCGGGCGTGGCCAGGCGGGGCAGGACGGTCAGGTCGTCAACGGTGACGGCGGGCATGGGGGCCTCCTCGGAGTTCCGACGAACGATGGTGCCACCTGCAACAGTAGTTGAAGGTTAAACATTCCACCAGGCGAGGGCGCGCGGACGCGGGCAAGTGCCCGAGCGCGGCCGGTTGCGGGTAGCGTTTCAGCGTGACTTCCCTCAACGACAAGTACGAAGTCGTCATCGTGGGCGGTGGCCACAACGGCCTCGTCGCGGCGGCGTACCTCGCGAAGGCCGGTGTGTCGACACTGGTGCTCGAGCGGCTCCCCCACACCGGCGGCGCGGCCGTGAGCACGCAGGCCTTCGCGGGCATGCCCGCGAGGCTGTCGCGCTACTCCTACCTGGTCTCCCTGCTGCCGCAGCAGATCATCTCCGACCTCGAGCTCGACCTCGAGCTGCGCTCCCGCGTCACCGCGTCCTACACCCCCGTCGTCCGCAACGGCCGGCACACCGGCCTGCTGGTCGAACGGCCCGAGGGGCAGCTCACCGCCGAGTCCTTCCGCGCCCTCACCGGCTCCGACGCGGAGTACGACGCCTGGAGGGCGTTCTACGGCGAGGTGGCGGGCTTCGCCGAGACCGTCGCGCCGACCCTGCTGGAGCCGCTGCGCACCGGCCGGGACATCCAGGCCATGGTCGACCCGTCGGTCTGGGACTACCTGGTCGAGCAGCCCATCGGCCACGTGATCGAGGACCGCTTCCGCGACGACACCGTGCGCGGCGTGGTCGCCACCGACGCACTGATCGGCACCTTCGCCGACCTCACCGACGAGTCGCTCGTCCAGAACGCCTGCTTCCTCTACCACCTGATCGGCAACGGCACCGGCGAGTGGCGGGTGCCGGTCGGCGGCATGGGCGCGGTCACCGACGCGCTCGCGGTCGCGGCTCGCAACGCCGGCGCCACCGTCGTCACCGGCGCGGGGGTCAGCAGCATCGAGTCCGACGGCACCTCCGCGACGGTGACCTGGCACGACGGCGAGGGCTGGCGCTCGGTCGAGTGCGACTTCGTGCTTGCCAACGTCGCGCCGTGGGTGCTCCAGGTGCTGCTCGGCGAGGAGCCCGGCGACCGTCCCGAGGGCTCCCAGCTCAAGGTCAACCTGCTGGTCGAGCGGCTGCCCCGGCTGAAGTCCGGCGCCAGCGCCAAGCAGGCCTTCGCCGGCACCTTCCACGTCGCCGAGGACTACAGCCAGCTCCAGAAGGCGTACACCGACGCGGCCAGCGGCTCGCTGCCCGGCGTGCAGCCCGGCGAGCTCTACTGCCACTCGCTCACCGACCCCTCGATCCTGGGGCCGCTGGCGGCCAAGGGCGCCCACACGCTGACCTACTTCGGGGTGCACACCCC
The DNA here is from genome assembly GCF_054325275.1 of Oryzihumus sp. Taxonomy (NCBI): domain Bacteria; kingdom Bacillati; phylum Actinomycetota; class Actinomycetes; order Micrococcales; family Intrasporangiaceae; genus Oryzihumus; species Oryzihumus sp. Next base: position 404 of record NZ_JBTCWL010000121.1, on the reverse strand, counting down.
GGCCCGGCTGTTCGAGGACGACCTCGAGGAGACCCGCGACCTGGCCGTCGAGCGGGCGCTCGACGCGATCAACGAGCACCTCGAGGAGCCGATCGAGTCGCTGCTGGTCACCGACGCCGACGGCAAGCCGTGCCTGGAGGCCAAGGCCCCGCAGGACGTCGACGAGGCGCTGGCGATGCCGGGCGGTCACATCTTCCACGGCGACCTGTCCTGGCCGTGGGCACCGAACCGGGCCCGGATGGAGACCCCGGCCCAGCGCTGGGGCGTCAGCACCGAGGTCGAGAACATCCTGCTCTGTGGCTCCGGCGCCCGCCGGGGCGGCGCGGTCAGCGGCATCGGCGGCCACAACGCCGCGCAGGCCGTGCTGGAGGCGCGCGCCCAGCGCTGAAGAGTGACCGTCGCCC
>NZ_JBTCWL010000120.1:0-5506 GCF_054325275.1 Oryzihumus sp. | reverse complement strand
CCCAACCGGCTGATCGCGCTCGGCGGCATCGACCCCCGCTCGCCGGACGCCCTCGAGCAGGTCGACCACCAGGTCACCGACCTCGGCATGCGGGGCTTCAAGTGGTACACCGCCGAGTGGCGCGGGGAGTCGCGCGGCTGGAAGGCCAACGACCCCATGGTGTTCCCCCTGTACGAGCGCTGCATCGAGCTCGGCATCACCAACATGCACTTCCACAAGGGTCCGGCCGTCGAGCCGCTGGCGCTCGAGCGGTTCGACGTCCGCGACATCGACGAGCCCTCGACGCTCTACCCCGAGCTGAACTTCATCGTCGACCACGTCGGCCTGCCGCGGCTGGACGACTTCTGCTGGCTCTCGGCGCGAAGCCCCAACGTCTACGCCTCGCTCGCCGTCGCGCTGGCGTTCGTGCACAACCGGCCGCGCTTCTTCGGCAACGTGATGGCCAACCTGCTGTTCTGGCTCGGCCCGGACCGGATCATCTACGGCACCGACTTCCCGATCTGGTATCCCCAGTGGCAGCTCGACGACTTCATGGCCTTCCAGATCCCGGCCGACATCGAGGACGAGTACGGCGTCTCCCTCACCGACGAGGTCAAGGAGAAGATCATCGGCGGCAACATCGCCCGGCTCTACGGCATCGACACCGAGGCCAGGCTCAAGGAGCTGAAAGGCGACGAGTTCGACGTGCGCCGCGAGGAGCGGATCGCCCGGATCCCCACGGAGACCGCGGGGGAGGCGGCCGAGACCGAGACCGGCGTCGCCGGCACCCCGCGATGACCGGTATGCCGGCTGCCCACCTCCCAGCCGTGGACCTGGCCGCCGCGCGGGTCGCGGCGGGCAGCGTCCCGGACCCGGAGATCCGCCGGACGCTCGCCGACCTGGACCTGCTCGACGAGGTCGACGCGGACGCCGCCGGCACGGTGACCGTGCGCTACCACCTCACCTCGCCGCTGTGCCCCTCGCCGTTCGCCATCGACATCGGCCGGGAGGTCCGGCGCCGGGTCGAGGCCCTGCCGGGCGTGGCCCGGTGCCGGGTGGACATCCGCGACCACTTCATCGCCGAGGAGATCTCCCGCCAGGTCAACGAGGGACCCGTGACGGCAGCCCCGGCGTGGCTGCGATGACGGGCACCGAGGAGGAGGTGCGGGCGGCGCTCGCCGGACGCCGCGAGTCGGCCCTGCTGGCCGACCCCTCGGTCATGGCGGTCGCCCGGCTGCTCGCGACCCGCTGCCGGGACGCGGGCATCTGGGTGCGCACCGCCGTCGGCACGCTGGACCGCTTCGCCCGGGAGGTGGCCGGGGGAGACCTGGCCGGGCTGCTGGCCGCCGGCCGCGAGGACGCCTCGGTGGCACAGCGGTCACTGGAGGAGATTGCGCTGCGCCACCCCGGCCTGGCCGCCGGGCAGCTGGCGGCGCTGGCCTTCGGCCCCACGCTGTGGTGGACGGCGGCGGGGGTGGCCGTGGCCTGGCGTCCTGTCGGGAGCGCCGCGGAGCCCCCGGGCGGGACGTCGCACGGACCGCTCGATCGCGAACCGCTGGAGCGCCGACCCCTGCCCTTGCCCGGCACCGACCCCGACGTGCGGATGCTCCTGCTGGCCCTGATCGGCAGCGGCACCACGACATACGAGCTGCTCGGTGTCCGCGTCTGCGACGCGGGATCCGTGGACGCGGCCGGCGAGGTCGTGCCGGACCTGGCCGCCGAGCCCCTGGCGCTCACCTACACCCCCGACGACGGCGGTCCGCGCCGGTTGACGTTCCTCTCGCACGACGCGCACGCGGCCCTGCTGGCCCGGCTCGCCGGTCGCGGTCCGCTGGGGCCCGAGGACCCGCTCCTGCTGCCACCGGAGACGGCGGTGGAGACCGCCGAGCTGGCCGACGCCTGGTCCGCGGCGGCAATCGACGTGAGCAACGACGTCAACGTCGCCCTGTGCCGGGCGACCGGCGACTTCTTCCGCGAGTGGGGCCTGCCCGGTGCGCGCTTCGCCGCACGCGACCACTCACAGGTGCCGTTGACCTGACTCCCAGCCTCCCGTCGCATGCTGCGAGACGTGGCGCGCACCTCAGGGCGAACAGCCCCGCTGGAGCACCGCGACCAGCTCTGGCATCGCGTGCGGGACCAGCCCGGCTGGCTGATCCTGCCGCTGCGCGCGTTCCTCGGCGTGACGTTCACCTACGCGGCGCTGCAGAAGTTCGCGAACCCGGGCTTCCTCGACGCGAGCGACCCGACCTCGATCGGCCGGCAGATGGCGGCGCTCCAGCACAGCAGTCCCATCGGGCCGCTGGTGTCCTTGTCGCTGCACGCCCCGGTGGTGGTCGGCCTGCTCATCGCCACCGGTGAGCTGCTCGTCGGGGTGGCGACGCTGCTGGGCCTGTGGGCCCGCGCCGCCGCGGCCGCCGGTGCCCTGCTGGCGCTGACCTTCTACCTCACGGTCAGCTGGAACACCACGCCCTACTACGTGGGCGCCGACATCGTGTTCGTCTTCGCCTGGTCGGTCATCATCGCCTTCGGCGCCGGGGGAGTGCTCAGCGTGGACGCCTGGCTGCGCAACCGGGCGCGGCGCGAGCTGCGCCTGGGCCCCGAGCCGGCCGTCGTCGCGGTGGCCGTGCCCCGGCTGCGCGCGCTGTGCGCTCGCGGCGGCACGTGCGGGCTGGCACCCGACGGGCAGTGCACCCGGCCGGCCGGCTGCCCGGTCTTCCCCGTCGAGGAGCAGCTGCGCCCCGGCATCCGGGCCGAGATCCAGCGGCGCACCGTGGTCAAGGGTGGTGCCGCGGCGGCGGCCGTCGGGACCCTGGCCGTCATGGCGGCGGCCCTCACCGCGATGGTGGGCCGGGCGGTCGGGGGTGTCACCCGTGTGGCCAGTCCCGCTGCTCCCGGCCCGACCAGTGCCCAACCCACGTCGGGGGCCACGTCGGCAGTCGGCACCGTCGCCTCGCTCCCGGTGGGCCAGGCGGTGTCCTTCACCAACCCCGCCGACGGCAACCCTGGCTGGGTCGTCCACTCCGCAGCCGACACCTTCGTCGCCTTCTCCGCGGTCTGCACCCACGCCGGCTGCCCGGTGCAGTACGACCCCTCCAGCGTCCAGTTCCTCTGCCCCTGCCACGGCGGGGTGTACGACGGCCGCACCGGCCAGGTGCTCCAGGGCCCGCCACCCGCGCCGCTGCCGAGCATCCGCGTCCACGTCGTGGGCGGCCAGATCCGGGTTGGCTAGAAGCTCTGCCAACGTCGATAGTGGCGAGGGTGGGGCGAGGAGCACAGGACCGGAGAGGCCGCGTGGGGTGGCGTCGGGTCCTGGGACGGCTCGGCCTCACGCTGCTTGGCGCGTTCGCGGTGCTAACCCTTGCGGCCGCCGCATACGACTGGGGCAGCGCCGGGACGGTGCCGGTCCCGCCGCTGGACGACCACGGTCACACGGTGCGCGCCGGCGGCCTGACCACCCACTACGAGCAGTGGGGAGAGAGCGGCCCGCCGATCGTGCTCGTGCACGGGTTCATGGAGTCCGCGCAGGTGTGGGACCGGGTCGGCCCGCAGCTGGCTGCCGCCGGCCACCGGGTCTACGCCCTGGACGTGCGGGGCTTCGGCTACACCGAGCGGCGTGGTCCCTACACCCTGACCGGGGACACCGCCCAGCTGCGCGCGTTCGTCGCGGCCCTGCACCTCGACGCCGCCCATCACAGCACGCCGATGCTCGTCGGGCACTCCAGCGGTGCGGCCATCGTCGGTGACCTCGCCCGCACCGACCCGGCGGCAGTGCGCCGCGTGGTGTTCATGGACGGGGACGGCACGCCCTACGGGGTCGGCCCCGGCTGGGTCCACCACCTGTTCGTCGACCCCTATGCCACCACGATGCTGCGCCTCGCCACCCGGCACAACGGCCTGGCCGAGCGTGCCTACGCCAGCGCGTGCGGGCCGACCTGTCCGCCGTTCGACGCACAGCAGTGGCTCACGCCCCTGCGCGTGCCTGGCGCGGAGAGCGCGCTCAAGGCCATCCTGAGCCAGCCGCTCATCGGCCTGACCTACGCCCAGGAGCGGCAGGTCCACGTCCCGGCCGCGGTCGTCTACGGCAGCCGGGACCCGCAGATGGGCCGTGCCAGCGCGACCGCGACCGCCGCAAGGCTGCACACCCACGACGTGGTCGCGATCCCCGGCGCCGGCCACCTGGTGATGCTCGCCGCCCCGGACGCGGTATCCGCTGTCCTGCAACGCCTTTCACGCTGACCTGACCTGAGGGTCACTGGCCGTACGCCCGAGCCACCGGGTCGCCGGCCAACTCGTGCAGCCCGGCGAGGTTCGGCCGCGACGGATGCACCAACCCGGCCGGCCCGGCGGCGAACGCGCGCAGCAGGTTGGTCAGCTCGCCGCCGACGACCCGGGCGGTGGTGCCCGTTGCCCCGGCCTCGGGCAGCCCGGTGGTGAACCAGTTGCTGCCGGAGGCGAACACCCCGGCGCCGGAGGCCACGGTGTACCACGCGCTGTCGGCGAAGCTGGCGACGCCGCGGCAGGTGACCGGCGAGTGGGTGAGCACCTCGATGGCCCTCGGCGTGGGTGCGCCGGGGTTCACGCGGTCGTACTCCGGTCCGACCAGGTGCGGCAGCTGCAGGCCCGCCGTGGCTCCTGTCCCGGCGAACAACCAGCTGTCCGGGTCGGTGACCACCATCGGGGCGCTGACCGGGTTGCACTCGTAGAACACGCCCGTCAGCACGCTCTCCGGCCGGGGCACCGGTGGCTCGCGCCAGTTCACGGTGACCTCGGCGTCGTCGACGCCGAGCAGCGGGTCCGACGGCGCCTTGTAGTTCACCTCGGCCCGGTCCGGTCCGAACCGCGTCGGCTCCAACCGGATGTGCCGGAACGCCGCGTTGGCGCCGAGGAAGGCCACGTTGACGCCCGCATCCCGGGCCCGCGTCACCGAGCTGCGCATGGCGGTCGACCAGTACTCGTCATGGCCGAGCGTCACCACCGCCCGGGCGCCGGCAAGCAGTGTCGACACCGCGTGCAGGTCGACGTCGGTCGCGTATGCCAGCGGCAGCCCGAACCGCTCGGCATGGGCGATCGTGGGCAGGTCGAGCTTGAGGAACTGCCCCGACCCGTCCCCGTCATACGGCCGGTCGAAGGTGACCACCCGCGACCGGTTCGCGAAGTCCGCCTTGCCGCCCGGGCCGTTGTAGAGGTCGTACCCGCCCCACTGGTTGTAGGCCTGCCAGGTGGTCACGTCGTCGACCAGGACGATCCGGCCCGTCGTGTCGGGGGAGCGCACCGTGAGGGGCACGAACCGTTGCCCCGCAACGCTGTCCAGCCGCAGCAGGTAGGCCCCGGGAGGCCAGTCGGCGGTGGGCAGGGAGAGCGACGCCGGCCAGTCCGTCCGGACGGTGTTGGTCGAGAGGTCAAGGGGAGCAGCCGCGCGCGGTATGCCGCGCAGCCCGCTCGCGCGCCAGACGCACGCGCCACCCGGGGCGCCGTACCAACCCATGCGGAACGCCGTCACCGACCAGCGACGGGCCACGCTCGAGAC
>NZ_JBTCWL010000119.1:0-5816 GCF_054325275.1 Oryzihumus sp. | reverse complement strand
TCCCGACCTGGCCGAGCCCGACCACGACGACGTCCCCAACCTCGACCGCGTCGAGCGTGTGCCCGACGCCTCGCACTGGGTCCACCACGACCAGCCCGAGCGCGTCAACCGACTGCTCGCCGACTTCTTCGCCCCCGCCCTCGTCCCCAAGCCCAGGTGAGCGCCGACGCACCAGGAAGCAGCCGGTACCGCACGCTGCGCGTCGCCGGAACGGACACCGGCGTGCTGGGCGTGGTGATCGACGCGCCGCCGATGAACCTGCTCGCACTCGACCTCGGCGACCGCGTCGGAGCTCTCTGACAGGAAGAAACAGGTCCGATGGTGGAACAGGTGGCCGAGGCGCCGGGGACGTCGTCGCGTCAGCGCTGGACGCTTGTGCTGGTCTGCACGGCGGTGTTCATGCTGCTGCTGGACATCACCGTGGTGAGCGTGGCGCTGCCCTCGATCCAGCGGGAGCTGCACGCCAGCCTGGCGGACCTGCAGTGGGTCAGCGCCGCCTACGCCCTGGTGCTGGCCGTGCTGCTCCTGCCGGCCGCGACGACGGGGGACCGGCTGGGCCGGCGCCGGCTGTTCCTGATCGGCCTGGTCATCTTCACCGCCGGGTCGCTGGCGTGTGCGCTGGCCCCCACCGCGCTGGCGCTCCAGCTGTTCCGGGCGCTGCAGGGGGTCGGCGGCGCGGTGCTGTTCGCCACCGCGACGCCGCTGCTGCGCGTGGAGTTCTCCGGCGTGGCCCTGGCCCGGGCGCTGGGCGTCTTCGGCGCCACGCTCGGCGCTGCCAGCGCCATCGGGCCGCTGGCCGGGGGCGTGCTCACCGACCTCCTGGGCTGGCGGTCCATCTTCTTCATCAACCTGCCCATCGGCGTCGCGGCGTTCGCCGGTGGGGTGGCGATGCTGCGCGAATCCCGCAACCCGTCCGGCGGCCGGGCCGACTGGGTGGGCACGGCCCTGATCACCGCAGCGCTGACCGCGCTGATGTTCGCGCTGATCCGCGGCAACGCGGTCGGCTGGGGGAGCCCGACGATCGTGACCCTGCTCGCGGCCGCGGCTGTGGCCTTCGCCGGGTAGGTGTTCTACGAGCTGCGCCTCGCCGCCGCACCGATGGCCGATCTGCGGCTGTTCGGCCGGCGCAGCTTCGCCTCGACCGGGTTCGTGGCGTTCGCGATCTCGGCGACGGTCATCGGGATGATCATCTATCTGTCGCTGTACGTGCAGAACACCCTCGGCTACTCCCCGATCCAGGCCGGGCTGCGGTTCCTGCCGCTGTCGCTGGCCTCCTTCGCCGTCGCCCTGCTGACCGGCCGGCTGATCGGCAGGGTCGGGATGCGGGTGCTATTGGGTGTGGCCATGGTCCTGGCCGCGGCCGGGCTGGCCGCGATGGCGCACCTGAGCGCCACGTCCACCTGGCCGGTGCTGCTGCCCGGCCTCATCCTCGCCGGAGCGGGGCTGGGCATCACCTCCACCGCCCTGGCCTCGGCAGCGCTCGCGGCGGTGGAGCCGGCCCGGGCCGGGATGGCCTCCGGCCTGGTCAACACGCTGCGCCAGGTCGGCACCGCCACTGGTGTGGCCGTGTTCGGCGCCCTGTACGCCTCGCGCGTCACCGCCGCCACGCTGCACGCCCTCGCGGCCCTGCCCGCGCCGGCCGGCACCGCCCAGCGGCTGGCTGCCGCCGTCGCCTCCGGCGCCGGCACCCGGGTGGCCACCGCGGTCCCGCCCGCCGCCCGCGTCGCGGTGACCCACGCCGCGCGCGCCGGCACCGCCAGCGGGCTCAACGACGTCCTGCTCGCCGCGGCCGCCTTCGCCGCGCTCGCCGCGATAGCCGGCTTCGCCTTCGGACCAGACCCGGCGACTCGGCCGCAGCAGAGCCCAGCCCACAGCACACCCTCCGCTCAGCCGGTTGCGCCTGGCATCGGTCCCCGCGACCTGGCCCCATCGCTTCGACCCCCACGGGCTGAGGCCAGCCCCTTCGCTCCCCCCAGCCCCACCCCCGTCGGCGAGGTGTCCGCATCGCCGCGCACCATCCCCGACGACGACGGCGGTGGCTCGTAGTTGCTCGCCTTGTTCGCCGGAGAAGACGGGACCGGCACCTCCGATCGGGCAATGACCGCTGACTCGGCGGGCCGAGCGCCCGCACAGCCGGGGCTGACCAGGGCGTCCGCGGCGCGGTTGCCTCCCACGAGGAGCCGGGACTCCTCCTCACCGGACGGGAGCGACCAATGGTGGGCACCTCCCGGGCTCCTGTCGGGTGTGTCCGGCCCCCTCACCCCGCCGGCGACGGGGGTCATGCGGCGCTGTGCTGCCTGGTCGGCTGGGTGCGCGCCCGGGAGCTGCGCGCCACCGCGTAATCGGCTGATCCACCACTGGACCTGGGCGGCACGGGTGACGTACGGTCCGGCCCGGTGGAGGGCTGAGCCAGCGGCCGGCACACCTGAGCAGAGTGCGCCCGACGGCTCCACGGCACGGCTCAGGCACCCGGGCCCGGCGCGAGCCCCTCGGGTGCCCTCGCACACGCGGGAGATCCGATGATCGCTCGAGCCGCTCTCGACCGCCTTCTCGACTTCCGGGCCGACGGCGGTCCACCCGTGGTCTCGGTGTACGCCGCCGCCCCCGTGGACCCGAAGGAGAAGGTGCACGTCCGCGCCCGGGTCAACAGTCTGCTGCAGGGTCTCGATCCCCTGGTCGAGAACCGGGAGCTCGACCGTGAGACCCGGCTGTCCATCCGGCAGGACATCGAGCGGCTGCGCGAGGTCGTCGCGGACGAGCACTGGCGTCCGCACGGTGTCGGCCTGTTCTGCTGCTCGGCGCGGGACTTCTTCGAGTCGGTGGAGCTGCCCCGGGAGCCGAGGGAGCGGGCGCTGGTCGACGCGACTCCGTGGGTGCGACCGATCGCCGCCATGCTCGACAAGGACCACCGGGTCTGCGTGGTCACCCTCGACCGCGGTCACGCGGTGTTCTGGGAGCACCGCGTCGGGCGGGACGACGAGCTCGTCCGGATCGACGAGGTGGAGGACCGGGTTCTGCGCGACGCCGACCACACCGGCGGACGCTTCGGGGGGCAGGAGTACACGACCCATCACAAGGTCACCGAGCTGGCGAAGAAGCACTTCCGGCACGTGATCGCCAGGCTGGAGAAGCTCTTCTTCCCCGAGCTGGACCACGAGGTGCAGTACGAGGAGGTCGTGGAGGGGCGCTCGCCGCGGGACGTCGGGGCGGACGAGAGCTACGACCTGCTGGTGGTCGCCGGGCACGGCGAGCGGGTGTCCGGCTTCCTCGAGGAGTTCCCCGACCGCTTGCGCCAGCGGCTCGCCGGCACGTTCACCGATCCGTCGGTGGACGACCGCAAGGCGCTGGAGGTCCAGGTGGACGAGGTGCTGGAACGCTGGGAGCGCGACCGGGAGCAGCAGGGGGTCGAGCACGTCCTCGAGGTCGAGGCGATGGGCGGCCTCGGCGTCACCGGGTTGCACACGTGCCTGTGGGCCGCGTCCTCGAAGGCGATCGACACCCTGTTCCTGCGGGAGCAGGACGAGGCCCCCGGGGTCGTCTGCGACGGGTGCGGCTGGCTCGGCGAGGAGGGCGAGGTCTGCCCGGTCGACGGCCGGCCCTTGCGCCGCACGCCGGACATCGTCGACGAGATGCTGCAGAGCGTGCTGCGCGACAGCGGCACGGTGCACACCCTCGAGGACGGCGTCGCGCCCGAAGCGCGCAGCCCTCTGGCGCACCTGCGCTTCCCTCTGCCCCCCGAACCACCGGGCTGAGCCGACCACGTCCCGCCGACGACGTCACCCGGGAGGCGACCGGAAGGGCCGCTCCCGGGTGGCCCGGCGCTGCCCGCTGCGGCGGAAGACCGGGAGCCGACGTCAGCTGGAGGAGACGGAGATCTTGCGGGGGATCGACCGCTGCGACTTGGGCACGGTGATCGTCAGGACGCCGTTGTGCATGCGTGCGTCGACGTTCTCCGGGTCGATGTCGCCCGGCAGGGTCACCGAGTACTCGAACTCGCCGACGCGGCGGGTTCGCCGGCGGAGGATGCCCTTGCGTTCCCGCTCCTTGAGCTCACCGGTCACCGTCACCTCGCGGCCGTTGACCTCGATGGTGACGTCGGACTCGGCGACCCCGGGCAGCTCGACGTCAATGACGTAGGCGTCGTCGGTCTCCTCGACGTCGGCCAGCGGCACCCACTGCTCGGGTGGGGCGGTGCGGGCCGATTCCCACAGGTGGCTCATGCGGTCGTAGAGATCATCCAGCTCGCGGAACGGGTCCCAGCGGGTTGCGCGGGAAGGTGGGACGGACAGGCTCATCGCCCTGTTCTCCTGACCGGGGTCTTCCGGCGGTCGGTCACTCCGGGACTGGGAGCGACCGCCGGTGATCCCGGCCCCCAGGATGCCGCAGCCTTGCGCGGGGGAGAAGGGGGCGGCTCACCGATGCTCCGACCAGGTGTTCGCGCATCCAGGCCGATAGCCGCCCTTCATAGCGTCGGTCGGCACGACGCGATCCGTGGTGCAGGTGGTGGTGTAACTCACGGAGGCCAGGAGCAGCGCGACCAGCGCGCGGCGCAGGGTGGACGAGCCGGTCGGCCCTCGGAATTCCTCGAGAGGTCTTCGGGTGTCGTGACGACCTACCGTCCGTCGGCCGCGCCGGGGTGTCCGCGTACGCCGCCGAGCCACGCGTCGAGATCGAGGCCCTCCGCCGATCGACCCGTCAGTACATCGGCGGGCTCATCACCCAGATGGAGCGGGCCGGCTCATCACCGGGATTCCGATATCCGTGCGGCAGGCGCGGATCCAGGAGCAATGAGTCGCCCTCCTCGAGGACGTACGCCTGACCGTTGCTGGTCACCTCCAGCCGACCCGCCAGCACGATCACGCATTCCTCGTCGGCCGGGTGGGTGTACGGCTCCTCGCCGGAGTTGTCACCCGGCGCCACGGCGGAGTAGACGATCTGCAGCGTCTTCGCGCCCGGCGGGGTCAGCAGGTAGTCGTCCAGCGAGCCGGCCGGATGTGCCAGCCGCTTGCGCTCGCCGGCTCGGACCACCATGCCGGTCGGTTCCGAGCCGACGAACAACGAGGCAACGCTCTCGCCGAGGGCTTCTGCCATGCGGCGCAGCGAGGCCATCGACGGGTTGGCGACGCCGCGCTCGACCTGGGAGACGAAGCTCTCCGACACCCCGGACGCCTCTGCCACCTCGCGCAACGTGACGTGATGGCGCCGACGGAGCTCGCGTAACCGCCCGCCGAGGTTGTCCGCGGGGTCTGCAGAAGTGCTGGTCACCGATCGCCGTTCGTCCGTTCCAAGGGGGCGGCCCGACTCTAGCGGGGTCGACACGGTGTAGCGGCTTGTGCGGTGGACCACTCCTGAAGTAGCGTCACCGAAACTGAAGTCACACTACAGATTCGGCCCGACTGGGCACCGCATTTCCGAGGAGACACGTGAGCACCCAGAGGCATGCTGAAGTTGCCGGCGCAGGACTGGCGGGGCTGACCCTGGCGACGGCCCTCGCGCAGCGCGGCTGGTCCGTGCGCGTGCACGAGCGTGGGTCGGAGTTGCGCGAGATCGGCGCCGGCATCTACCTCTGGGAGAACGCACTGCGCGCCTTGGAGGACATCGGGGCCTACGACGCGGTCGCCGCCCGTGGCGAGCGCATCAACAGCCCGGAGCTGCGCGACCACAAGCAGCGGCTGCTGCAGCGAGAGTGGCTGCGGGACGGTCGTCTCTACACCGTCGTCCGCCGCGACCTGCACGCCGCGCTGGCCGACGCCGCGAAGCAGGCGGGCGTCGAGATCGAGACCAGCTCCGTGGTAGCAGGTGCCACGCCGGACGGC
>NZ_JBTCWL010000118.1:0-6004 GCF_054325275.1 Oryzihumus sp. | reverse complement strand
GGCCGAGATCCACGAGATGCCCGACCGCGAGAAGGGTGACGGGCTGACCGCCCGCCAGCGTCGCGTCCTGGAGATCATCCGCAACTCGGTCGACCGTCGTGGCTACCCGCCCAGCCTGCGCGAGATCGGCGAGGCCGTGGGCCTGGCCAGCCCGAGCAGCGTCGCCCACCAGCTGTCCATGCTCGAGCGCAAGGGCTACCTGCGCCGCGACCCCAACCGCCCGCGCGCCATCGAGGTCGTCTCCCCTGACGCCGGCGAGAAGGACCGGGGCTACCGCGCCGGCGACGCGCGCGAGGGCACCGTCGACGCCACCGGCAGCGGCGACAGCCATCCCGACGCGTCCTACGTCCCCGTCCTCGGCCGCATCGCCGCCGGTGGCCCGATCCTGGCCGAGGAGGTCGTCGAGGACGTCTTCCCGCTGCCCAAGCAGATCGTCGGCGAGGGCCAGCTGTTCCTGCTCAAGGTGGTCGGCGACTCGATGGTCGACGCCGCGATCTGCAACGGCGACTGGGTCGTCGTGCGCCAGCAGCAGACCGCCGACAACGGCGACATCGTCGCCGCCATGCTCGACAACGAGGCGACGGTCAAGACGTTCAAGCGCAAGGACGGCCACGTCTGGCTGATGCCGCACAACGACGCCTACGACCCGATCGACGGCGACGAGGCAACCATCCTCGGCAAGGTCACCGCGGTCCTGCGCCGGGTCTGACTCACCCCCGCTCGTATGCCGTGTGGCCGGCCCCTCGGGGCCGGCCACAGCCATCTTCGGGGCCGGCCACAGCCATGTTCGGGGCGCGGGTGGCTACGCCATTTGCCCGGTTCCGCCCGCCCCGGCGACGCCTAGCGTCCGAGCGTTGGGGGCGAGACCGCCCCCGCAGAGAGGTGAGCAGCATGCCCGAGTTCATGGACGTCCACACCGGGATGAAGGGGATCAGCGCGGCGGATCTTGCCGCTGCGCACCAGGCCGACCTCGACATCGAGGGCGAGGAGGGCGTGCACTTCAAGCACGCCTGGGCCGACCCCGAGAGCGGGATGGTCTACTGCCTGTCGGAGGCCCCGTCGGCCGACGCGGTCCGCAAGATCCACGAGCGGACGGGCCACCCGGCCGCCGAGATCCACCCGGTGCCGGTCCAGGCCTGACCTGGCTCAGGACGGCGACGGCGCGGCATACCGGGTCAGCCCGACCCGGTGTGCCAGCTCCGTCAGCGTCGCGCCCAGGGCAGCGTCGACGCGGATGGTGGCCTCACCATCCCCGCGGCTCTGACCCCGGGTCACGATCGCGACCGGTATGCCGTGCGCGGCCGCGCGCCGCACGAACCGGTAGCCGCTCATCACCTGCAGCGACGAGCCGAGGACGACCAGCCCGTCGCACGCCTCGACCTCGGCAAAGCACTGGGCCACAAGCGGTTTGGGCACCGACTCCCCGAAGAACACCACGTCGGGCTTGAGCTGGTCCGAGCCGCAGACCAGGCACCGCGGCGGGTGGAAGCGCGCCACCGCATCCTCGGGCAGCACCACGTCACCGTCGGGGCGGATCTCCCCCACCACCACCTCGAAGTCGGGGTTCGCCTCGCGCAACCGCGCGTCGAGCTCGACCCGTGGGGAGCGGTCGCCGCACTGCAGGCACAGCACCCGGTCGAGGTTGCCGTGCAGCTCGAGCACGTCGCGCGCACCGGCGGACTGGTGCAGCCCGTCCACGTTCTGCGTGATGAGCGCGCGCACGTGCCCGGCGTCCTGGAGCGCGGCCACCACCTCGTGCCCGCGGTTCGGCCCGGCCGCGGCGAACCGGCGCCAGCCGACGTAGCTGCGCGCCCAGTAGCGCCGGCGGTTCTCGGCCGACGCGACAAACTCCCCGTAGGTCATCGGCGTCACCCGCCGCCGGCCGTCCGCGCCTCGATAGTCCGGGATGCCGGACTCAGTTGACAGGCCCGCGCCAGAAAGCACCACCACGTTGCCGCCGCCGACGAGGTCGGCCAGGCGGGCCAGCTCGTCGGTGTCGTCGGTCGCCAGGCTCACGCCTGCCAGTATCACCCGGCCGCCGGTTCGACCCCGAACCGCTACCCCACGCCGAGCTGCTGCATCAGTCCCGGGATGTCGCTGATGTTCCAGTGCTCGGCGATCTTGCCGTCGCGGATCCGCACGAAGTCCATCACGCGCATCGACACGTGCCGGCCGGTCGGGGCCACCCCGAAGAAGTCGCCGCGGTGCGTGCCGTTGAACGTCTTGTACGTCGCGACCATGTCCCCGTCGGCCAGCTGGTGGATGATCTGCGCATCGTGGTCGGGGAACGCCGCGCGCACCATCCGGAACACCGCCTCGGCGCCCGCGAGCCCCTCCGGGACCCCCGGCGGCGCCGTGTGGTCGACGCAGTCCACCGCGATGAACTCCCCCACGGCGTCGATGTCCCCGGCTCCCTGCACCCGCTCGACGAAGGTGCGCACAATCTTCTTGTTGGTCTCCGGGTCGGTGGCAAGAGTCATCGCTGGCCTCCTCACAGGCAGGCGTATGCCGGCCGGCCGGGTGCGCGTCCGGCATACCGACCCTGCCACCGGGCGAAAGGGACACCACAGGCGAAAGGGTGAGGAGAGGGTGACCGGCAAGGCTGCGGCCCTGATCCGGCGTCCGCGGCGCGTCACCCACGCCAGCGAACAGGCGGTGACCAGCGGCTACCAGCGGCCGAGCAGGGCGCGCCGGGCCGACCCGCGCAGCGCCCGCCGGACCACGTCCGGGTCGGCCACCCTGGGGTGCGGCGGGTCGAGCGGGGCGTCGATGCGCACGGCGGAGGGGACGTACTGCCGGACCACGTGGTCGGCGACCAGGTAGCCGTGGCGCTCCAGGACGCGCTGCTCGTCCCTGGTGAACGCATCGAGGTCGGTGCGCACGGCGTTGATGAGCTCGACCACCGGCGCCGGATAACCCTGCGGCACAACGGTGTCCAGGCCCCACGTCGACCCGCTCATGACGTCGCGCGCGAAGCTGGCGTGCAGCCACCGCAGCCGGACCGAGGTGCCGCCACCCGTGGCCACCCCGAGGATCCGCAGCAGCCGACCCCAGACGGTGCGCTCGGCGCGGGCCCGGAACACCGCGCCGCCGTCGCTGACCAGGACCGTGGCGTGGTTGCGCCAGATCGGCTCGAGGCCGAGGTTGTCGTAAACCCCGCCGTCGGCGAGGCGGATCTGCTCGAGGATCGCCGCGCGCTGCTCGGGGGTCTCGTGGTCGGGGTGCCCGCCGGTGAGGCCGAGGTCGGCGCCCGGCAGCGTCAGCGGCGCGAAGAACGGCGGGAACGCGCACGAGGCCGCGACGGCGTCGGCCAGGCGCACCGAGGACGGCGGCGCGGCATAGCCGAGGCGGTAGTCCCCCATCCGGCCTTTGGGGCGCTGGGCGGTCGGGTCGGCGAACGTCCAGTCGACGCCATAGGCGACCTCGGTGGCGCCGAGGACGATGGCTGGACCGCCGGTCTCGTTGTCGCGCAACGGCTTTGACCACCACGGCACGGCCTCGACGTAGGCATCGGCCAGCGCCCGGACGGCACTGTCGGGCATGTGCCAGCGCGACGGCCACAGCTTGGACAGCAACGCCGGCGTGCGGACGTTGCGCGCGGTCAACCGCCGCAGCGGCTCGGCCACGCACTCCTCAAAGCCCTGCACCACGAGGTCCGCGCCGGCGAGGGAAGCACCGTGCTCGGCGGGCCAGACCAGCCGCGGGTCCGCCAGCAGGTTGGCCGTGATGGATCCGCCCGAGACGGCACTGATGGTGCGCACCTGACCGAGCACACCGAGCTCGTTGAGCCGGCGGACCGCACCGAGGTGGAACAGTGCTGCGCGGAAGCCGCCGCCGGACAGACACAGCCCGACCCCGACCCGGCGGCCGTTGGTTGCCGGCGTGGCAGAGGCGGGCTGGCTGGCCTGGTCCTGCTGTGTGATCCCCACCTTCGGCATCCCACCACAGGGCGCGGACACCCGCCCGGGATGCGAGCGCCGGGCTCGTCAGGTGGTGACGGGCAACCCGGCCAGGGCGTCGGCCACGAGGGTGACGTCGTCGGAGGTGTTCCAGACGTGGAAGGCGATCCGCACCCGTCCGGCCCGGGACGCGACCACCGCACCGGCCTGCTCCAGCCGATGGGCCATCGCCCCGCTCGGGTCGCGCAGCGACACCACGGGTCGGGCGCCGGTCTCCAGGCCCAGCCGCTCGCGCAGCGCGTTGGCCAGTGCCACGTCGTGGTCCCGGATCACCGACGTCGGCACGCTGCCGAGGACCTCCAGCGCCGGCACCGCCCCGGCCCACGCCAGCCACGCCGGCGAGACGTCGAACCGCCGCGCGTCACCGGCCAGGTGCATCTCCGGGCCGTAGCAGGAGGACCAGATCTCCTCCCCGGCATACCAGCCCGCATTGACCGGCCGGAGCAGGTCGCGCACCTGCGGTGCGACCGTGAGGTATGCCGTGCCGCGCGGCTGGCACATCCACTTGTAGGCCGAGCAGACGCTGATGTCGTAGTCCGTTGCGGTCACAGGCATCCAGCCCGCCGCCTGGGTCAGGTCACAGAAGGTCAGGGCGCCATGTGCGCGGGCGGCAGTGATCACGGCATCCCCGTCGCACAGGCTGCCGCAGGCGCTCTGGGCGAGGGAGAACGCGACGAGCGTCGTCTGCGGCGAGATCGCTGCTGCCAGCTCCGCCAGCGGGACCTGGCGCACGGTGATGCCCCTGCCCTCCTGGGCGGCGATGAGGAAGGGAAACACCATGGAGGAGAAGTCACCCTCGACGCAGACCACCTCGGCACCGTCGGGCAGCGAGGCGGCGACCATGCCGGCGAACACCGACGTCTGCGAGCCCACCGCCACCCAGTCGTGCGGCGCGCCGACGAAAGAGGCGTAGAGGGTGCGCGCCTGCTGGACCAGCGCGTCATACCCCGCGGCGCTCGCCCGGCCGGACTGCCACTCGAGGAGCGCCTGCTGCAGGGCGTCGACGACGGGGACCGGCGGCAGGCCGAGCGTGGCCGCGTTGAGGAAGCCGGGAGTCGGGGCGAAGGCGGCCTTCACGGTGTCGATGCTGGGGGTCGGCGTCGGCGGAGCGAGGGTCATGGCTTCACTGTCGCGAATCCGCAAAGATCACACAAGGACATGGATTCTTGATCTGTGATAACTCGGAGTTATATCGTGGTCCCATGATCGACGCCGCCGGCCTCCGTGTCATGCGAGCCATTGCCGACGAGGGCAGCTTCACCGGAGCAGCCCTGTCCCTCGGCTACTCCCAGCCTGCCATCTCGCAGATGGTGCGCCGCCTCGAGCAGCGCACCGGGACGGTGCTGGTCGAGCGGGTTGGGCGCAACGTGCGGCTCACCGAGGCCGGCCAGGTGCTGGCGCGGCACGCGGTCAACGTGCTCGCCGCGCTCGACGCCGCCGAGGAGGAGGTTGCCGCCATCGCCGGGCTGCGCGCCGGGCGCGTGCGGCTCATGGCGTTCCCGTCGTCGTCCGCGACCCTGGTGCCCCGGGCGCTGGCGCTGGTCAAGGAGCGCTACCCCGAGGTCAAGGTCAGCTTCACCGAGGCCGAGCCGCCGGAGTCCCTGGCGGCGCTGCGCGCGGGTGAGTGCGACCTCGCGGTCGCGTTCGCCTACGAGGGCACCGACCTCGGTCGTGGCGAGGAGGACCTCGACATGTTCGTCACGCGCAAGCTGCTCGACGACGAGGTGCGGTTGGCGCTGCCCAAGGACCACCCGATGGCCAAGGAGAAGGTCGCCGACCTGTCCAAGCTGTCCGAGGAGTCGTGGATCGCCGGCTGCCCGCGCTGCCGGGGCCACCTGCTGTCGCTGTGCAACCGGGCCGGGTTCGTGCCAAACGTGTCCTTCGAGACCGAGGACTACGTCGCCGTGCTGGGCCTGGTCGCCGAGGGGCTCGGCGTCGCGCTGATCCCCGACCTCATCCTGCGCACCGCCCACCACCGCGACGTGGTGACCCTGCCGATCCACCCGGCCTCGCGGCGCGCGGTCCACGTGGTGACCACGGCCGAC
>NZ_JBTCWL010000117.1:0-6149 GCF_054325275.1 Oryzihumus sp. | reverse complement strand
CCCGCCGAGGGCGTAGGCCTCGTCGGCCACCTTGACGTGCAGTGCGTCGCGGTCGGGATCGGCATAGACCGCAACAGATCCGATGCCGCTGTCCTTGCACGCGCGCGCGATGCGGACGGCGATCTCGCCGCGGTTTGCGATCAAGACTTTGCTGATGGGCGCCATGCGCGGGAGCCTAGCGCCTCCCGCGAGGGCCGTCGGGAGGGGAGTTAGGGTCGACACATGACTTCTGTACCGAACGTGACCCTGACCGCCGGTAACAGCACGATCGACATCCCCCAGCTCGGCTTCGGCGTCTGGCAGGTCCCGGATGACGGCGCGACCGCCGCAGTGACGACCGCGCTCGAGGTCGGCTACCGCAGCATCGACACCGCCCGCATCTACGACAACGAGGCTGGCGTCGGCCGGGCGCTGGCCGCCACCGACGTCTCCCGGGACGAGATCTTCCTGACCACCAAGGTGTGGAACGACGACCAGGGCTACGACCAGACCCTGCGCGCGTTCGACGCCTCGGCCAAGCGCCTGGGCGTGGACTACGTCGACCTCTACCTCATCCACTGGCCGACGCCGGCCAAGGACGCCTACGTCGACACGTGGAAGGCGCTGCTGCAGCTGCGCGCCGACGGCCGCATCCGCGCGGCGGGCGTGTGCAACTTCCAGCCGGCCCACCTGCAGCGGCTCATCGACGAGACGGGCGAGGCGCCCGCGATCAACCAGGTCGAGCTGCACCCGCGCCTGCAGCAGGAGGAGCTGCGCCGCTTCCACGCCGAGCACGGCATCGTCACGGAGGCCTGGAGCCCGCTCGCCCAGGGTGGTGACCTCCTCCAGGACGACACCATCACCGGTATCGCGCGCAAGCACGCCCGCACGCCCGCCCAGGTGATCCTGCGCTGGCACCTGCAGGTCGGCAACGTCGTCATCCCCAAGTCGGTGACCCCGTCGCGGATCAGCGAGAACTTCGACGTCTTCGGCTTCGACCTCGACGCCGACGACCTGGCCGCGATCGCCGGGCTGGACCGGGCCGGGCGCATCGGCCCCGACCCCGACGAGTTCAACGTCGGCGCCTGAGCAGACACCCGCATCCACGAGGGGGACCGCGCCCGGCGCGGTCCCCCTCGTGCGTCCCCGGCCGGGCGTCTCCAGCCGGGCGGGCCGAGCCGGGCGGCCTCAGCCGGCGAGCGCCGCGTCCGCCCGCGCCAGCACCACAGGCGCGAGCCGCTGCGCGTACGCCACCGTCCAGTGGACCCCGTCCGAGCGCACGACCGTGCCGTCCTGGAGGGCCTGGCACTGCCCGCCGGGGCAGACGAGGTCGTCCACGTCCACGACCACGGCCCGACCGTGGCTGCTGGCGGCCACCTGCCGCAGCACCCGGTTGTAGCCGTCCACGAACTCCCCGCCCAGCGCCAGCGGCTCGGCCGACCCGGCCGGCCGGTCCGGCGCGATGACGGTCCCCAGCGAGGGCCCGGGCGGCGGCAGCGTCACGAAGGCCACCCGGCCGCCGCGCGCGGCCACCTCCCGCACCAGCCGCCGGTATGCCGCGCGCAGGGTCGCGTCGTGTGAGGCGGTGCCAGGGTCGATGCGTTGCCCGCCGACAACCAGCCCCTGGTGGTGGGACCAGTACTCGGCCACCAGGACCAGGGGGTGGCGCCCGGCGGCGCGCTCGGCGTCGAGCACCGCGAGCTGCTGCTGCCGGGCGCGCTCGTGGCAGGCCTGCGCCGGAGCGTCCGGGCCGGGTGAGCCGTCGGGCACCACGAGCAGCCCGGTGGGGGTGCAGCGCACCCATGCGGCCTGCACGTAGCGGGCGTCGTGCTGGCGGGCCCACGGCTGCAGCCCCGGGTCCAGGGCTCGCGCGGTGGAGTCGCCGAAGAGCACGACCGAGCGCGAGCCGCCGTCCACCTTGACGCAGGAGGCCAGCGGGTCCGAGGCCTCGGCGGGGCAGGGGGAGTCGCTGCGCTGGGCCAGCTGGTGGTCCAGCGGCGGCGGCAGGGCCGTGGCGGTGACCGCCACCCCGGCCACGAGCGCGGAGGTGAGCGCCGCGAGCGCGGTGACCCGGGAGGCGGACCGGCGTGCCCACGGCATACGGCCTTGCTGGACGGGGCGCTCGACCAGGCGCCAGGACGCCACGGCGAGGGCCCCGGTGAGCGCCACGCGCAGGGCCTGCCGGGCCCACCAGGTCGCGTCGTGCGGGCCCTCCACGGGCAGTGCGACCACGACCGGCCAGTGCCAGAGGTAGATGCCGTAGGACAGGGTCCCGACCGCTACCAAGGGGCGCCAGGACAGGGTCGTGGCCAGCCGCGAGCCGGGCGCGAGCTCGACCCCGCCGATCACGGCGGCGACGGCGAGGCAGACCAGCAGCGCCCCGCCGCGGTAGTACAGCGTGGAGGAGTCCGGCAGCAGGGCGAAGCCGGCCAGCAGCGCGGCCAGTCCGGCCCCCGCCCCGGCCACGGCCGCCGCACGACCGTGCCCGCCGGGGCGCGCGCGCCAGCGGCGCACCGCCACGGCGAGCAGCACCCCGACGGCGAGCTCCTGCACGCGGCCCTCGGTGCCGTAGTAGGCGCGCGAGGGGGACAGCAGGGCGTGCTCCAGCCCCATGGCCAGGCTCGAGGCGACCAGCGCGGTGAGCGCCACTGTGCCCAGCACCAGCTCGCGCTGCCGGACCGCGGCGGGCCCGCCGCGCCGTGCGCGCCGGCGCAGCGCCAGGGACAGCACGGCCCAGACCAGTGCGGGCCAGAGCAGGTAGAACTGCTCCTCCACGGCCAGCGACCACGTGTGCCGCAGCGGGGAGGCCCCGGTGTAGGCGGCGAAGTAGTCCTCGCCGCTGCCGGCGAAGTGCCAGTTGGCCGCATAGGCCAGCGTGGCGAGCAGGTCGCCCCGGCGGGCGGACCACTGCTCGACGGGGCCGTGCCACCAGACCCACCCGGCGCAGGCCAGCAGCACCACGGCCAGGGCCGGGAAGAGGCGGCGCACCCGGCGCACCCAGAAGGCCGCGAGGTCGACCCGGCCGGTGCACTGGTGCTCGGCGAGCAGCAGGGAGGTGATGAGGTAGCCGGAGAGGACGAAGAAGGCGTCGACACCGAGGAACCCGCCCGGCAGGGCGGACCCGGCCCCGCCGCCGAGGTGGTAGACGACCACGGCGAGGACCGCGAGCGCGCGCACCCCGTCCAGCGCTGGGCGACGGGTGCTCATGGGGGCTCCTCGCGGGCGGGGGCGGGACGAGCCGCCACCCCCCGAGGCAGCCGGTTCCCCGATGGTGCCCCGTCCCCGCGCGCGCCGGACACCCCTTCAGGCGGGGAGCGTGGCCGAACTCACCCCAGCCGGCGCAGGTCCTCGCGGCAGCGGCGCTCGAGGTCGTCGAGCTCGGTCAGGGAGTCCTCGATGTCCTTGCGACGGCGCTCGAGCTCCAGCCGCCGGTCGTCGATCTGGTCGAGCAGGTAGGTGAGCTGGCCGGCCTCGCCGGGCTGCTCGTCATACATGTCGACGATCTTGCGGATCTCCTCCAGGGGGAAGCCGAGCCGCTTGCCGCGCAGGATGAGGTTGAGCCGGGTGCGGTCGCGCCGGTGGTAGACGCGCGCGGTGCCGCGGCGCTCTGGGGAGATCAGGCCGAGCTCCTCGTAGTGGCGCACCGCGCGGTGGGTGACGCCGAACTCCTCGGCGATCTGGGCGATCGACCAGGTGGGGGACGCGGGCCTTGTCATGCGCCTGATCGTGCTTTACGTTGACGTCAACGTCAAGCAGCCGCGGGACACACCTGCCGGCGCGACCGAAGGGCACCACCTGCGATGTTCGAGCTCAGCAAGGACCATGAGGACTTCCGCGCCGTCGTGCGCGAGTTCGCCGAGGCCGAGGTGGCCCCGCACATCGCGCAGTGGGACCGCGACCACTACTTCCCGAGCGAGCTGGTGCCCAAGATGGGCGAGCTGGGCCTGTTCGGCCTGGTCGCGCCGGAGGAGTTCGGCGGCGCCGACGCCGACTTCACGTCTCTGTGCGTGGCGATCGAGGAGCTCGGCCGCGTCGACCAGTCGATCGGCATCACCCTGTCCGCCGGTGTCGGCCTGGGCATCAACCCGATCCTGACCTACGGCTCGCAGGAGCAGAAGGAGCGCTGGCTGCCCGACCTGGTCGCCGGCCGTGCGCTCGCGGCGTTCGGCCTGACCGAGCCCGAGGCCGGCTCCGACGCCGGGGCCACCCGCACCAAGGCCCGCCTCGACGGCGAGGAGTGGGTCATCAGCGGCGCCAAGGCGTTCATCACCAACTCCGGCACCGACATCACCTCGGTCGTCACGGTCACCGCCCGCACCGGGGAGAACCCCGACGGCTCGGCGCAGATCAGCGCGATCATGGTGCCCTCGGGCACGCCCGGCTTCACCGTCGAGCCGGCCTACGACAAGCTCGGCTGGCACGCCTCCGACACCCACGGCCTGTCCTTCGACGGCTGCCGTGTCCCGGCCGGCAACCTGCTCGGCGAGCAGGGCTCGGGCTTCAAGCAGTTCCTCAAGACCCTCGATGATGGCCGCATCGCCATCTCCGCGCTCGCCGTCGGCCTGGCCCAGGCCTGCCTGGAGGCCGCGACGTCCTACTCGAAGACCCGCATGGCGTTCGGCCGCCCGATCGGCGTCAACCAGGGCGTCTCGTTCCAGGTCGCCGACCTCGCCGTCATGGTCGAGGCCGCCCGCACGCTGACCTACAAGGCCGCCTGGCTCAAAGACGAGCTGCACCACGGCCGCCGCTCGGTCGGCGAGGTCAAGCAGGCCGCCGCGATCGCGAAGCTCTACTCCACCGAGGCTGCCGTCTCCGCGACCCGCATCGCCACCCAGGTCTTCGGCGGCAACGGCTTCATGGAGGAGTTCCCGGTCGCCCGCTTCTACCGCGACGCCAAGATCCTGGAGATCGGCGAGGGCACCAGCGAGGTCCAGCGCATGGTCATCGCCCGCGGCCTCGGCCTGCCCAACGCCTGAACCCGTTGTCGTTGAAGGAAGATGTCGGTATGACGAGCACGAGCTCCCAGCCCAAGCGCCCCTTCGCCGGTCCCACGGACGGGGGAGACCCGCGCGTGGCGAACGTGCGCTCGCGCCTGTCGGCGGCTTACGACGCCTCGGCGCTGCCGCCGGAGAAGGCGGCGGCCAAGCTGGCCTCGCAGAACAAGCTCTACGTCCGCGAGCGCATCGCGCTGCTGTTCGACGAGGGCTCGTTCGTCGAGGACGGGCGCTACGCCAACGCGATGGCCCCGGGCCTGCCCGCCGACGGCGTGGTCACCGGCCGGGGCACCGTCGACGGCCGGCCGGCGATCGTCGTGGCCAACGACCCGACGGTCAAGGCCGGCTCGTGGGGTGCGCGCACGGTGGAGAAGATCGTGCGCGCCACCGAGATGGCGCTGCGCGAGGAGCTGCCGATCTTCTGGTTCGTCGACTCCGCCGGCGCGCGGATCACCGACCAGGTCGAGCTGTTCCCCGGCCGCCGCGGTGCCGGGCGCATCTTCCACAACCAGGTCGCGCTGTCGGGCAAGGTGCCCCAGATCTGCTGCCTGTTCGGGCCCTCGGCCGCCGGTGGTGCCTACATCCCGGCGTTCACCGACATCGTGATCATGGTCGACGGCAACGCCTCGATGTACCTCGGCAGCCCCCGCATGGCCGAGATGGTCGTCGGCGAGAAGGTGTCGCTGGAGGAGATGGGCGGGGCGCGGATGCACTGCACCGTCTCCGGCTGTGGTGACCTCCTGGCTTCCGACGACACCGACGCCATCGAGCTGGCCAAGCTGTACTTCTCCTACCTGCCCTCCTCCTGGCGCAGCGAGGCCCCGTCCTACGTGCCGGAGGAGCCGTCGCGGCCGCTGACCCGCAGCACGGTGCCCGAGAAGGAGAGCCAGCCCTTCGACATCCACGAGGTCATCGACGGCCTGGTCGACGAGGACTCCTTCTTCGAGGTCAAGCCGCTGTTCGCCGCGGAGCTGGTCACCGGCTTCGGCCGGATGGCCGGCGAGACGGTCGGCGTCGTCGCCAACAACTCGGCGGTCAAGGGTGGCGTGCTGTTCTCCGACAGCGCCGACAAGGCCGCGCGCTTCATCTGGCTGTGCGACGCCTTCAACATCCCGCTGGTCTACCTCGCCGACGTGCCCGGCTTCATGATCGGCTCCGAGGTCGAGCGCGGTGGCA
>NZ_JBTCWL010000116.1:0-6170 GCF_054325275.1 Oryzihumus sp. | reverse complement strand
CGCAGGGACTCCAGCGGGTGCAGCTCGAGGCCGAGCTCGCGCGGGTCGAGCGTGTACTCGCGCACGACGCCACCACGGACCCACCACACCGAGGACGTGGTGGAGACGGTCAGCTCGTCGAGGCTGTCATCGCCCCGGAAGACCGCCGCGTCCTTGCCCCGCCCGGCGAAGACCCCGGCCATCAGCGGCGCCAGCCGCGCGTCCGCGACGCCCACGGCCGCGTAGGTCGGCTGGGCCGGGTTGGTCAGCGGGCCGAGGGCGTTGAAGGCGGTCCCGATGCCCAGGTCGCGCCGGGGCGCCGCCGTGTGGCGGAACGAGGGGTGGAAGGTCTGCGCGAAGCAGAACGTGATGCCGGCCCGCTCGGCGACCTCGACCACGCGCTCCGGCGGGATCGTGAGGTTGACCCCGAGCGCCTCGAGCACGTCGGCCGAACCGGAGCTGGACGACGCCGCCCGGTTGCCGTGCTTGACCACCTTGATGCCGGCGGCGGCACACACGATCGAGGCCATCGTCGAGATGTTCACCGTGTGCGCCCGGTCGCCGCCGGTGCCGACGATGTCCAGGCTCGGCCCCGCGACCACGATGCGGTTGGCGTGCTGCAGCATCATGTCCGCCAGGCCGCGCATCTCCTCGACCGTCTCGCCCTTGGCGCGCAGCGCCACGAGGAAGCCGGCCACCTGTGCGGGCGTGGCCTCACCACTCATGATGCGGTCCATCGCCCAGGCCGCATCGGCCGAGCTCAGGTCGTGCCCGGCGAGCAGCGAGGTGAACACCGCCGGCCAGGTCGTCGTCCCGGACGCCGGCGTGTCCGCAGCCACGTCAGCTGCCGGAGGTGGAGGTCCCCGCCGCACGAGCCAGCTCCGCGACGGCCTGGGCCACCGCGATCGGGTCGAGCGGGTGGGGAACGGCCAGGTCGGCCTGCGACCAGGCCGCGAGCCAGCCGTCCTGCGGGCGGCCGGTCAGCACGAGGACGGGCGGGCAGTTGTAGATCTCGTTCTTGAGCTGGCGGCACAGGCCCAGGCCCCCGGTCGGGGCAGCCTCACCGTCGAGGATGAGCAGGTCGAAACCGCCCTGCTCCACGGCCTCGATGACGGCCGGGGCCGTCGCGCACTCGCGCCAGGAGGCGACCTCGACGTCGCGGGCGGGACGTCGGCCCACTGCCACGCGCACGGCGTCACGGGTGGCCACGTCGTCGCTGTAGAGCAGGACCTGGACGCGGTGCGGCACCGTCGAGCCGGCCGCGGTGGGCGCGCCCTCGATCGCAGCGGAAGGGGCCGACGGAGCGTGCGAAACGGTCATGGGCCAGATGCTACCGAAGGCGTTCGGGCGCAACGATGACGGCCGCCAGCAGGGGCGTCGCGCGTGATCACGGGGCCCCGAGCGCAGTGACCGGGGGGTCGCCGACCCACCTCCGAGGGAATGGGGCAATAATGGCCGCCGTGGCGACCGCATCAGCAGTTCACTCCAGTACCCCAGCAGGCACGATCCCCGGCCACGGCCCGGTGACCCGACCGAACATGACCTCGGTGGGCACCATCGTGTGGCTGGCGAGCGAGCTCATGTTCTTCGCAGGCCTGTTCGCGATGTACTTCACCATCCGCTCCGTCTCCCCCGAGCTGTGGAAGACGCAGACCGAGCACCTCAACGTGCCCTACGCGACGGTCAACACCCTCGTGCTGGTCATCTCGTCGGTGTGGTGCCAGCTCGGCGTGTTCAAGGCCGAGCACGGCCAGCCGGCGCGCACGGGCTCGCTGCTGCAGCTGAGCACGTGGGGCATGCGCGAGTGGTACGTCCTGACCTACGTGTT
Organism: Oryzihumus sp.; assembly: GCF_054325275.1. Classification (NCBI taxonomy): domain Bacteria; kingdom Bacillati; phylum Actinomycetota; class Actinomycetes; order Micrococcales; family Intrasporangiaceae; genus Oryzihumus; species Oryzihumus sp. The sequence continues at coordinate 4,363 of NZ_JBTCWL010000116.1, read as the reverse complement.
CGGCGCGATCTTCGTCTCCGGCCAGGTGCTGGAGTACGCCACGCTCGTCCACGAGGGCCTGTCGATCTCGGCCAACGCCTACGGCTCGGTCTTCTACCTGACGACGGGCTTCCACGCCCTGCACGTCACCGGTGGGCTGCTGGCGTTCCTGCTGATCATCGGCCGCACCTTCACGACCCGCCGCTACACCCACGCACAGGCCACGGGCGCCATCGTCACCTCGTACTACTGGCACTTCGTCGACGTGGTGTGGATCGCACTGTTCGCGACCATCTACCTGCTCAAGTGACCCTGACCGTGAACCCCGACCTCCGCACCGACGCCGACAGGACCGCACTGTGAACGCACTGGCCGCCCGCCGCCGCCACCCGGCGGCGATCGTCATCCTCCTGCTGCTGGGGCTGGTCGCCATGGGTGGGCTCTACGCCGCCCTCGCGCCCAAGCCCGCGCAGGCGGCGACCGCCACCGCCGATGACGTTGCCGAGGGCAAGAAGCTCTTCCTGGCCAACTGCGCCACCTGCCACGGCCTCAACGCTGAGGGCAGCAAGGCCGGCCCGACCCTCGTCGGCGTGGGTGCCGCCGCCGTCGACTTCCAGGTCGGCACCGGCCGTATGCCGCTCGCCGGGCCCGCGGTCCAGGCCAAGCGCAACAACGACGTGAAGTTCACCGACCAGCAGATCGCGCAGATGGCGGCCTACGTCGCCTCGCTCGCCCCGGGGCCGGCCGTGCCGGACGCCGCGGACACCAACGGCAACGGTGACGTCGCCAAGGGTGCGGAGCTGTTCCGCGTCAACTGCGCCATGTGCCACAACTTCGCCGGCTCCGGCGGCGCGCTGACCCGCGGCAAGTTCGCCCCGAGCCTGCGCAACGTCGAGGGCAAGCACATCTACGAGGCCATGCTCACCGGCCCGCAGTCGATGCCCGTCTTCAACGACACCAACCTGTCCCCCACGGACAAGAACAACATCATCAGCTACCTGCACGAGGTCGACAAGGCCGACAACCCCGGCGGTCTGAGCCTGGGCAACCTCGGTCCCGTCTCCGAGGGCCTGTTCGTCTGGATCTTCGGCATCGGCATCCTCATCGCGTGCGCCGTGTGGCTGGGCTCGAAGGCAGCGTGACGATGGCTGCACCTCTGCATGACACGCGACTGACCGACCGCGAATCGACAGGATCGACCACACGATGAACGAACACGGCACCGAGGCCCCGGACGGCACGTCCACCGAGGCCGTCCGCCTCGACCAGGGGCACATCGAAGGCACCGGGGGCATCCCGGAGCGCTTCACCAACCCCGGTCTCCCGGCGCACATCCACCGCTCGGCGGATGTCGACGAGAAGGCCGCCCGCAAGGCCGAGAAGCAGGTGGCGACGCTCTTTACGCTGTCGATCATCGGCACGCTGGTCTTCATCGTGGCCTACTTCGCCATCGACCACGGGACCCAGGTCTTCCTGCCGGGCATCGGCCTGGCCAACCTGCAGAACGTCGTCCTCGGCGTCAGCCTGGCGGTCAGCCTCTTCATGATCGGCGCCGGTGCGGTCCACTGGGCCAAGACGCTCATGCCCGACGAGGAGGTCGTGGAGGAGCGCCACACGCTGCGCTCCCAGGACGAGGACCGCGCCGCGGCCGTCGACACGATCCTCGGCGGTGGCGACCAGGCCCAGCTCGGCCGTCGCCCGCTGATCAAGTACACCCTCGGTGGCGCCCTCGGCCTGTTCGCCGTGCCGCTGGTGCTGCAGGTCGCCGGTGGCCTCGGCCCCCTGCCCGGCGACGCCCTGTCCACGACGTTCTGGCGCAAGGGCATGAAGCTCATGCGCGACCCCGAGGGCACCCCGATCAAGGCCACGGACGTCACGATCGGCTCCGTCTTCCACGTCATGCCCGAGGGCATCGACAAGAGCGAGCACGTCCTCGAGGAGAAGGGCAAGGCCGCGGTCCTGCTCATGCGCCTCGACCCGGACGACATCACGGTGGCCAAGGAGCGCGACTGGGGTCACGATGGGATCGTGGCCTACTCGAAGATCTGCACCCACGTGGGTTGCCCCGTAGGCCTCTACGAGCAGCAGACGCACCACCTGCTGTGCCCCTGCCACCAGTCGACGTTCGACGTGACGCAGGACTGCAAGGTCATCTTCGGCCCGGCCGGCCGGCCCCTGCCGCAGCTGAAGATCACGGTTGACAACGAGGGCTACCTCGTTGCGGACGCACCCTTCCGCGAGGCGGTTGGCCCGAGCTTCTGGGAGCGCGGATGAGCACCAGCACCACCCCCAAGGGCGCAGCGAGCCTGCGCGCCAACGACGCCAGGCCGGCCGAGGCCGTCGCTGGTCCCCTCAAGGTTGCCGGAGGCGTGGGCGGCTGGGTCGATGACCGTACGGGCATCGCCAAGCCGGTCCGCTACCTGCTGAAGAAGGTCTTCCCGGACCACTGGTCCTTCATGCTCGGCGAGATCGCGATGTACTCCCTCGTGATCCTGCTGCTCTCGGGCACGTTCCTGACCTTCTGGTTCGTCCCGAGCGCGGGCCACGTGATCTACAACGGGTCGCACGTCCCGCTCAAGGGCATCGCCATGAGCGAGGCCTACAAGTCCACGCTGGACATCTCGTTCGACGTCCGCGGTGGCCTGATCATCCGTCAGATCCACCACTGGGCAGCCCTGCTGTTCATCGTGTCGATCATGGTCCACATGTTCCGCGTGTTCTTCACCGGCGCGTTCCGCAAGCCGCGCGAGATCAACTGGGTCATCGGCACCATCCTGTCGATGCTGGCCATCGTCGAGGGCTTCGCCGGCTACTCGCTGCCGGACGACCTGCTCTCGGGCACCGGTCTGCGTGCGGCCGAGGGCTTCATGCAGTCCATGCCGGTGATCGGCTCCTACATGGCCTACTTCGTCTTCGGCGGCGCCTTCCCGGGCGAGGCGATCATCCCCCGCCTCTACACCGTCCACGTGCTGCTGATCCCGGCGATCATCGTGGGCCTGTTCACCGCCCACATCGTCCTGGTCATGGTGCACAAGCACACCCAGTACCCCGGGCCGGGCCGCACGAACGAGAACGTCGTGGGCTACCCGCTCATGCCGGTCTACATCGCCAAGGCCGGTGGCTTCTTCTTCATCGTCTTCGGTGTCACGGCCCTCATCTCGGCCCTGGTCACGATCAACCCGATCTGGATGTACGGCCCGTACGACCCGTCACCGGTCACTGCGGGCTCGCAGCCTGACTGGTACATGGGCTTCGCCGACGGCGCGCTGCGCCTGATGCCGGGCTGGACCGAGCTGCACTTCTGGGGCTTCACGCTCGGGCTGAACGTCTTCATCCCGGCGCTCCTGCTGATCCCGGTGCTGTACGGCCTCGCCGGCGCCTACCCCTTCCTCGAGGCGTGGGTCACCGGTGACAAGCGCGAGCACCACCTGCTGGACCGCCCGCGCAACGCCCCGACGCGCACCGGCATCGGCGTCATGGCCCTGGTCTTCTACGGCATCCTGTTCTTCGCCGCAGGCAACGACCTGATCGCCATCAAGCTGGGCCTGTCGATCAACGACATCACCAATACCTTCCGGGTGCTGCTGCTCGTCGCTCCCCCGCTGGCCTTCTGGGTCACCAAGCGGATCTGCCTGAGCCTGCAGCGCCGTGACCGCGACCTCGTCCTGCACGGTCGCGAGACCGGCCGGATCGTGCGCACCGCCGAGGGCCGCTTCTTCGAGGTCCACGAGCCGCTGGGCGAGCTCGAGCGCTGGACGCTGGTGCAGCACGAGGCTCACCGTCCGCTGGAGCTCGGCTCCTCGGTCGACGCCAACGGCGTCCGCCGTCCGGGCGCGGCCAAGGAGCGGCTGCGGGCCAAGCTCTCGAAGTTCTACTTCGAGGACCGGGTCGACCCCGTCACCCCCGCCGAGCTGGCTGCCGCACACCACGACGGCCACGAGGAGGAGGCGCTGCACTCCATCGAGGGTCGCCCGCAGTGGGTTGGCCAGCTGCACGGTGGCGCGGACGAGCGCGACGACGTCGACGCCTACGCCCCGCATGAAGAGGAGGGCTCGGAGACCAGCACCCGCTGATCCCCACAGCCCGCGAGGAAGGCCCCCGACCAGCTGGTCGGGGGCCTTCCTCATCCCTGCTTCCTCATCCCTGGCCCGCAACACCCTTGGGTATGCCGTGCCAGGCTCCCCGGCGGCACGACCACGCGACTTCGGGCATGCCGCTGGCCCGGCCGTCACCGGCCGGGTGAGGGGCGGGGGCCTCAGGTGTGCCAGGTGACCCCGGTCGCCGTGACCGTCGCGGTCCAGCCGCGCTGGTGCACGATCGTGTGATGCCGCCCGCAGAGCAGGGCCGCGTTGCCGACGTCGGTGACCCCGCCGTTGGCCCAGTG
>NZ_JBTCWL010000115.1:0-6578 GCF_054325275.1 Oryzihumus sp. | reverse complement strand
ACCAAAGGAAATTCGTCCGACATCCACAAGGACGCCGGGACGAGGTAATTGGCATCGATTTTTGGCACGCTGTTGAGTTCTCAAGGACCGGACGCGCACCATCACCAGACACTCAAGCCTGGATCCGGGGCTACCGTTCGTTTGGTGTCGGCCTCCGCGCCCTGCGGCGTCCGGGCCAACTTCTCCACTGTATCAGGCTCTCGAGCCGATCCCGAACCCCGCTGCGGGCTCCGGGCAGCCCCGGCGAACCGGAGCCTTGCGGTGGAGTGTCAATCCCCGGGACCGGCCTACTTCGCGCGGCGCTTGCGCTCCGCTGCGGTGGTGTCCGTTCCTCCCTGTCGGGCTGACGTCGAGAACTTTACGGTCCTCCTTGCCGGATCAACAAATCCGCTGGTCAGCGCACCGACGCCCCCTCCGGAGGGTGCCGGAGAGGGCGTCAGCGTGCAGCGTCATCGAGCCGGCAGCACCGGCAGCCGAGCTGTCAGCTCGAGAGCCGGGCCGCGGCCAGGGACTTGCGGCCCCGGCGCAGCAGCGCGACCTGGCCGTGCAGGAAGTCGCCCTCCCCCAGCACCGCGTCCTCATCGGTCACCTTGACGTTGTTGACCGAGGCGCCTCCCTCACCGATCACCCGACGCGCGGCCTTGCGACCGTCGACCAGACCGGTCGCCACCAGGGCGTCGACCACCGAGTCACCGACGGCGACCGTGCCACCGGGCAGCTCGGCCGTCGCATCGGCCAGGGTCCGGGCGTCCAGGGCCGTGAGGTCACCCTTGCCGAAGAGCGCCTCGCTGGCCGCCCTCACGGCGGCCGTCGCCTCGGCCCCGTGCACGAGCGTGGTCACGTCGGCCGCCAGCGCCTTCTGCGCCTCGCGCGCGAAGGGCCGCTCCGCCACCGCCTTCTCCAGCTCGTCGATCTCCTCCCTGGTCCGGTCGGTGAAGACCTTCAGGTAGCTGATCACCGAGGCGTCGTCGGCGTTGATCCAGAACTGGTAGAAGGCGTACGGCGAGGTCATCTCCGGGTCCAGCCACACCGTGCCGCCCTCGGTCTTGCCGAACTTCGTGCCGTCGGCCTTGGTGACCAGCGGTGTCGTCAGCAGGTGCACCGAGGCGTGCTCGGCCCGGTGGATCAGGTCGACCCCCGCGGTGAGGTTGCCCCACTGGTCGATGCCGCCCGTCTGCAGCGTGCACCCGTGGTCGCGGTACAGGTGCAGGAAGTCCATGCCCTGCAGGATCTGGTAGCTGAACTCGGTGTAGCTGATGCCGTCCTGGCTGTTCAGCCGGGCCGACACCGCGTCCTTCTTGATCATCGCGTTGACCCGGAAGTGCTTGCCGATGTCCCGCAGGAAGTCGATCGCCGACATCGGCGCGGTCCAGTCGAGGTTGTTGACCATGACCGCCGGGTTGTCGCCGTCGAAGTCCAGGAACGGGTGCACCTGCACCTTGATCCGCTCGACCCACTCGGCCACCGTCTCGCGCGGGTTGAGCTGGCGCTCGGCGGTCGGCTTCGGGTCACCGACCAGACCGGTCGATCCGCCCACGAGGCACAGCGGCTTGTGGCCGGCCCGCTGCAGGTGCCGCATGACGATCAGCTGCACCAGGTTGCCCATGTGCAGGCTCGGCGCGGTCGGGTCGAAGCCGCAATAGAACGTGATCGGCCCGTCGGCGAGTGCTTCGCGCAGCGAGTTCTCGTCGGTGGTCTGCGCCACCAACCCTCGCCACTGCAGCTCGTCGAGGATGTCGCTCACGGTGCTTCGTTCCCTTCTGTGGTCCGACCCGGCCGGACGCCGGTCAGGTCACAGCCTGCCCTACGACGCGTCGGGCCGGCGACGCGGTTTGCCCGGACGGTACGCCGAGACGCTCGCCTCCCCCTCCACCCAGAACCGCCAGGGGTATGCCGTGCCGTCGCCACCGGCCCCGCTGACGCCGACCCGCGGACCGGTCCGCACGCGGTGAACCTCCACCGCACCGACCCGCGGTCCGACGACCACCGGCGAGTCGGGGGCACACACGTCGAGGCCGTCCTGGTCGCCGGACAGCGCCAGCGTCGTGGCCAGCCGCGCCGGGCCGCGGGCCCAGTCCCGGCGGGCGATCCCGGCGCGCCGGTCGGCGGCCACGTCCTCACCGGCGACGACCTCGCCGGCCCGCAGCAGCACCGCGCTGGCGTGACCCTCGGGGCCGCAGACGAGGTTGGCGCACCAGTGCATGCCGTAGGTGAAGTAGACGTACAGGCCACCGGGGTGGCCGAACATCACCTGCGTGCGCGGGGTGGGCCCCCGGAAGGCGTGCGAGCCGGGGTCCTGCTCCCCCGCATACGCCTCGACCTCGGTGAGCCGCACGGTGACGCCGGCATGGGTGACGGTGCAGCCCAGCAGGTCGGGGGCCACGTCGAGCACCGGGCGGTCGAAGAACCCCCGGGGCAGCCGCTCCCCCGCCGCCGCGGTCAGTCGCGCCGGCGCCGGATCTTCGAACCGAGCCACACCAACGGATCGTACGAGTGGTCGACCACCCGCTCCTTGAGGGGGATCAGCGCGTTGTCGGTGATCTTGATGTGCTCCGGGCAGACCTCCGTGCAGCACTTGGTGATGTTGCACAGGCCGAGGCCGTGCTCGTGCTGGGCCGCCTCGCGCCGGTCGGCCTGGTCGAGCGGGTGCATGTCGAGCTCGGCGATGCGCATGAGGAAGCGCGGGCCGGCATACGCGGCCTTGTTGTCCTCGTGGTCGCGGATCACGTGGCAGACGTCCTGGCACAGGAAGCACTCGATGCACTTGCGGAACTCCTGCGAGCGCTCGACGTCGACCTGCTGCATCCGGTCGTCGCCGGGCGCGAGGTCGGCCGGCGGCGCGAACGCCGGCACGGCGCGGGCCTTCTCGTAGTTGAAGGAGACGTCGGTGACCAGGTCGCGCACCACCGGGAACGCGCGCAGCGGCGTCACCGTGACGGTCTCGCCCTCCTCGAAGGTGCTCATGCGGGTCATGCACATCAGCCGGGGCCGGCCGTTGATCTCCGCGCTGCACGAGCCGCACTTGCCCGCCTTGCAGTTCCAGCGGACGGCGAGGTCGGGCGCCTGCGTCGCCTGGAGCCGGTGGATGATGTCGAGGACCACCTCGCCCTCGTTGACCTCGACGGTGAAGTCGGCCAGGTCACCGCCGTCGGCGTCACCCCGCCAGACGCGAAAACGCCCGTCGTAGCTCATGACTCGCTCCCCTGCTCGGGAGAGGGCGCCGGGGCGTCGAGCACCGCCAGCTCCTCCTCGGTGAGGTACTTGGCCAGCTCCTTGCGGTCGAACAGCTCCAGCAGGTCGCGCCGGATCGCCGGCACCGGCTGGTGCGCGAGGTCGATCCCGCCGTCGACACGCTGGCTGCAGACGAGGTTGACCCCGCGCCAGGCCGGGTCCATCGACGGGTGGTCCTCGCGGGTGTGGCCGCCGCGGCTCTCGGTGCGCTCCAGCGCCGCGCGGGCGACGCACTCGCTGACCGCGAGCATGTTGCGCAGGTCGAGCGCGAGGTGCCAGCCAGGGTTGAACTGCCGGTGGCCCTCGACCCCGACGAGCGAGGCACGGCGGCGCAGCTCGGCCAGCCGCTCGAGCGCCTCGCGCATCTCACCCTCGCGCCGGATGATGCCGACCAGGTCGTTCATCGACTGCTGCAGCTCCTGGTGCAGCGTGTAGGGGTTCTCCCCGCCGTCGTTGCCGAACGGCGCCAGCGCCACCGTCGCGGCGGCGTCGAGGTCACCCTCGGAGACCGCAGGACGCTTGTCGCCCAACGACTCCAGGTATGCCGCGGCGCCTGCTCCCGCGCGCCGGCCGAAGACGAGCAGGTCGGACAGGGAGTTGCCGCCGAGGCGGTTCGAGCCGTGCATGCCGCCGGCCACCTCACCGGCCGCGAACAGGCCGGGGACGCGCGTGGCGGCAGTGTCGGCGTCGACCTCCACGCCGCCCATGACGTAGTGGCAGGTCGGGCCGACCTCCATCGGCTCGGCCGTGATGTCGACGTCGGCCAGCTCCTTGAACTGGTGGTGCATCGAGGGCAGCCGCCGGATGATCTCCTCGGCGGGCAGGCGGGTCGACACGTCGAGGAAGACCCCGCCGTGCGGCGTGCCACGGCCCTCCTTGACCTCGTTGTTGATCGCCCGCGCCACCTCGTCACGCGGCAGCAGCTCCGGCGGGCGCAGGTTGTTGTCGGGGTCCTTGTACCACCGGTCCGCCTCCTCCTCGGTGTCGGCGTACTGGCCGCGGAAGACGTCGGGCACGTAGTCGAACATGAACCGCTTGCCCTCGGAGTTGCGCAGCACGCCGCCGTCACCGCGCACCGACTCGGTGACGAGGATGCCCTTGACCGAGGGCGGCCAGACCATGCCCGTGGGGTGGAACTGGACGAACTCCATGTTGATCAGGGTGGCGCCCGCACGCAGGGCCAGGGCGTGGCCGTCGCCGGTGTACTCCCACGAGTTGCTGGTCACCTTGAACGACTTGCCGATGCCCCCGGTCGCCAGGATCACCGTCGGCGTCTCGAAGAGCACGAAGCGGCCGGACTCGCGCCAGTAGCCGAACGCACCGGAGACCGCCTCGCCGTCGAGCAGCAGGTCGGTGACCGTCAGCTCCGCGAACACCTTCAGCCGCGCCTCGGCATCGCCGCTCTCACGCTCGTCCTCCTGCTGCAGCGAGACGATCTTCTGCTGCAGGGTGCGGATGAGCTCCAGGCCGGTCCGGTCGCCGACGTGGGCCAGGCGGGGGTACTCGTGGCCACCGAAGTTGCGCTGGCTGATCCGGCCGTCGGCGGTGCGGTCGAACAGCGCGCCGTAGGTCTCCAGCTCCCACACCCGCTGCGGCGCCTCCCTGGCGTGCAGCTCGGCCATGCGGGGGTTGTTGAGGAACTTGCCGCCGCGCAGGGTGTCGCGGAAGTGCACCTGCCAGCTGTCGTTGCTGTTGACGTTGCCCATCGACGCGGCGATGCCGCCCTCGGCCATGACGGTGTGGGCCTTGCCGAACAACGACTTGCAGATGATCGCCGTGCGCAGGCCGTGCTCGCGCGCCTCGATGGCCGCGCGGAGCCCGGCGCCACCGGCACCGATCACCACGACGTCGTAGCTGTGGCGTTCCAGGTCCGTCACGTGCAGCCCCTCTGGTTGTGAGCGTGCGTCGGCGCGGTGGCCGGCGTCAGTTGATGAAGCGCAGGTCCGACAGCGAGCCCGAGGCGACCAGCGCGATGTAGGCGTCGGTCACCACCAGCGAGGCCAGCGTCGTCCAGGCCAGCCCCATGTGGTGGCGGTTGAGCCGCGACACCTGGCCCCACAGCCGGTAGCGCACCGGGTGCCTGCTGAAGTGGTTGAGGCGGCCGCCGATGATGCTGCGGCAGCTGTGGCAGGACAGCGTGTAGGCCCACAGCAGCACCACGTTGGCCAGCAGGATGACGTTGCCCAGGCCGAACCCGAACCCGCCGTCCTTGCCGTGGAAGGCGACCAGCGCGTCATACGTGTTGATTAGCGAGATGAGCACGGCGGCGTAGAAGAAGTAGCGGTGCAGGTTCTGGCCCAGCAGCGGGAAGCGCGTCTCGCCGGTGTAGCGCCCGTGGGGCTCGGCGACGGCGCACGCCGGCGGTGAGAGCCAGAACGAGCGGTAGTAGGCCTTGCGGTAGTAGTAGCAGGTGAGCCGGAACAGCAGCAGGAACGGCAGCGTGAGGATCGCGTAGGGCACCAGCGGCGGGAAGTCGCCGAACGGCGTGCCGAAGTGGCTCGAACCCGGCGCGCAGGAGGTCGACAGGCACGGCGAGGCGAACGGCGTGAGGTAGTGGTAGTCGGCCACCCAGTAGTTGACCTGGGACGCGGCGCGCACCGTGGCGTAGGCCAGCCAGGCGACGAGCCCGACGACGGTCAGGGTCGGCTGCACCCACCAGCGGTCGACCCGCAGCGTGCGCTGGTCGATCCGGGCCCGGCCCGGTGCGCCCACGCCGGGGCGCAGGTCTGCCCCCGCCATGCCTCAGCGCCCCGGACGGGGGCCGGCGGCCTCGTCGTCGGCCTCGGCCCACAGCGAGGGGTCGTACTCCTCGTCGGGGATGTAGATGATCTCCCCGGGCTGGCCCTGCGGGAGCCGCTCGTGGCTGGCCTGGGCGATGAGGTTGAGGTCGGCGATGACCCGTCCCACGTCGTCCTTGAGCCGGCGCACGTCGATCGTGTCGCCGAGCCGGCCGGCGAGGACCACCACCGACTCCCTCAGTGCCGCCGCGCGGTTGCCCGCCGCTGCCAGATCGTCGTGGACCGTCATGCGCACCTCTCCCTGAAGAGGGCCCGCTGTGTCGCGGGTCACAGGACCGCAGTCTGTCGCGCCGTCAGGCGCAGGTAAAGCAACTCCGGGTAAAGGGTGTGTCCGGGCGCCGCCCGGGGGCCGGAGACAGGACCTTGGGCACCCTCGGCGGCCGTCCGCCCACGCCACGCCCACGGGGCGGGCCGGTGAAACGGGAGGGGTGGGCATGGCCAGGGTCGAGGGAGGACGGTCATCAGGCGTCCGGTGGACGAGGTGGTCGGCTACGTCGCGGACGAACGCCACCAACCGGCATAGAACCCGCGGGGCGATGACGTTCGCCG
>NZ_JBTCWL010000114.1:0-6673 GCF_054325275.1 Oryzihumus sp. | reverse complement strand
CGCACTAGGCTCACACGGTCTGCCGCCCCACCGTTGGATGACCGTGACGCTGCCTCCCTTCCAGCACCTCGTCGACGCCCACTGGCGTGACGTCGCGCGGCTGGCGCATGCCCTGGCCGGCCCGGTCGACGGTGACGACGTGGCCCAGCAGGCGTGGACCCAGGCGCTCGCGGCCTACCCCGGGCTGCGCTCGTCGGCCAACCTGCGCGGCTGGCTTCTGACGATCACCTCGCGCTGCGCGATGGACGCCCACCGCGGGCGCGCCCGTCGTGCGGTCCCCGCCGAGGACGTCGCGGCCGTCGCGGACGCGACGGGCGCCAGCGCGGCGGCCGCCGACGCGGACCGGCCGGACGAGGTGCTGTGGGCCCAGGTCGCCCGGCTGCCCGAGCGACAGCGTCACGCGGTCGTCCTCAAGTACGTGGCCGACCTGGACCACCCCGCCATCGCCCGGGCCCTGGACACGACGCCGACGATGAGTCGGCGCCTGGTCAGCGACGGGCTGGCGAACCTCAGGAAGGTGATCGCATGAGCCACGACCTCGAGACCGGCCTGGCCGCCTTCGCGCCGTCCGGGCTGACCCCGCCGGTGCTGCCCGAGTCGGACGTGTCCTACGTCGTCGAGGACACCGTCATCGGCCGGATGCTGTTGGCCCGCAACGCCTCCGGGGCCATGGTCGCCTCGGCCTTCCTCGGCCCCCGCGGCTCCGAGGACGACTGGCTGGAGCGGCTCTCCCGGACCATCTCCCCGCGGGTGCTGCGCCAGCCGCGCGCCCTCGACGGGGCCCGCCGGGAGCTCGAGGACTACCTCGCCGGCCGTCTCCACCGGTTCGACCTGCCCGTGGACCTGGCCCTGGCCACGCCGTTCCAGCGCACCGTGCTCGGCCGCCTCGGCGAGGTCGTCCACTACGGCGAGCGCACGACATACGGGGACCTGGCCCGGCGCATCGACCGGCCCAGCGCCTCCAGGGCCGTCGGCGCGGCCCTCGGCGCGAACCCGCTGTGCGTCGTGCTCCCCTGCCACCGCGTCGTCGCCTCCTCCGGTGCGCTCACCGGGTATGCCGGTGGGCTGGCCGCCAAGGAGTACCTCCTGGCCCTGGAGGCCCGCGGCTGAGCCCGTGCGAGGATCGCCCGCATGAGCGTGGAGACCGACGTGGAGTTCCGGCCCGGGCCGGTGGCGACCGACGAGGTCCTGTTCGCCCGACAGGGATCGCTGGGCCGCATCCGGCTCAACCGGCCGCGTGCCATCAACGCGCTCACCGACGCCATGGTCGCCTCGGTGCAGGCCCAGCTGGAGCGGTGGGCCGACGACGACACGGTGACCGCGGTGGCGCTGGAGGGCGCCGGCGAGCGCGGGCTGTGCGCCGGCGGTGACGTCCGGGCGCTGCGCTCGGCGATCCTGTCCGGCGAGGACGACCCGGCCCGGTTCTGGGCGCGGGAGTACGCCCTCGACGCCGCGATCGCGAGGTTTCCCAAGCCTTTTGTCGCCCTGATGGACGGCATCGTCATGGGTGGCGGCCTCGGGCTGTCGGCGTGGGGGTCGCTGCGCGTGGTCACCGAGCGGTCCCGGGTGGCGATGCCGGAGACGGCGATCGGCTTCTTCCCCGACGTGGGCATGCTCTACCTCCTCGCCCGCGCCCCCGGTGAGGTCGGCACGCACCTGGCGATGACGGGCGTGACGGTCGGCGGCCCGGACGCGGTCTACGCCGGCCTGGCCGACGTGGTCGTCGAGAGCCGCCGGCTGCCCGACCTGGTGCTGGAGCTGGCTGACGGCCGGGTGCCCGAGCCCGGGGAGCTGGACGACGACCGCCTCCCCGCGCCGACGCTCGGCGTGGACCGCGACTGGATCGACGACTGCTACGCCGGCGACGACGCCGCGGTCATCCTCGACCGGCTGCGCGGGCACGGGTCCCCGGCCGCCCGTGAGGCGGGCGAGGTCATCGCCTCGCGGTCGCCGTTGTCGGTGGCGGTGACGCTGGAGGCGGTCCGGCGTGCGGCACGACTCGCCACCCCGGAGCAGGTGTTCGCTCAGGACCTGGCGCTGGGGCGGGCGTTCCTGACCGGCTCCGACTTCGTCGAGGGGGTGCGCGCCGTGCTCGTCGACCGCGACCACGACCCGCGGTGGACGCACGCCTGCCTGGCCGACGTGCCCCGGGACGCAGTTATGCGGATGTTCGCCGGAGCGCCGCACCCCTAGGCTCGCTCGGGTGGAGATCACCTCGCTCGGCTACCGCACGGACCTCGCCCTGCTGCGCCTCGGTGGCACCGAGGTGGAGGACCACGGCGACCACCTGGTCGTCCGCAGCCCGCACAACCCGGCGCACTGGTGGGGCAACTTCCTGCTGCTGTACGGCGTCCCGCCGCAGCAGCAGTCGGAGCTGTGGATCGACCGGTTCCACGCGCGCTTCCCCGAGGCCGAGCACATCGCGATCGGCTTCGACGGCACGACGGGCACGGTCGAGGACCTGGCCGGCTTCACCGCGGCCGGCCTCACGGCCGAGGCGCAGACCGTGATGACCGCGACCAGCGTCCACGAGCCTCCCCGCCCCAACCGCGAGGCGACTTACCGGCAGCTGACCTCGGACGAGGACTGGGCCGCCAGCGTGGACCTTCGGGTCGCCTGCAACGACCGGGACGTCGAGGCCGGCTACTTCCATCGCTTCGCCGAGGCGAAGGCGGCCACCAACCGCGCCCTCGTGGAGGCCGGCCACGGTGGGTGGTTCGGCGCGTTCGTCGACGGTCGCCTGGTCGCGCAGATGGGCCTGTATGCCGCGAGCCCGGGGCTGGGGCGGTTCCAGTCGGTCGAGACCCACCCCGACTTCCGCGGCCGGGGCCTGGCCGGGACCCTCGTGCACCACGCCAGCGGCTACGGGTTGGACGAGCTCGGGGCCCACACCCTGGTGATGGTGGCCGACCCGGAGTACCTCGCCATCCAGGTCTACCGCTCGGTCGGCTTCACCGACACCGAGCGCGAGCTGCAGGCCGAGCGCCCGCCCGCCGGCTGAAGCAGCGGGCGGACGGGGTCACGCGGAGAGGATCAGCGCCGGCCGACGCGCGTGCCGGCCGAGAAGGCCGCGGCGCTGCCCGTGGAGGAGCTGCTGTAGGCCACCGTGCTGCCGCCGCCGGCACGCTTCGGCGCACCGCCCGAACGGCCTGAGCCGCCAGTGCCGTTGCCGCGCTTGGGTGCACTCGAGCGACCCGAGCCGCCACCACGGGCCGCGCCACTGCGTGACGCACCGCCCTGGCCGGAGCGGGAGCCACCCTGGCCACCGCGCGCGGCGCCGGAGCCCTGGCCTGCACGGCCGCGACCGCCGCCGGAGCCCGACCGGGGAGCCGGGTTGGTGACCGGCGCCACAGGGGTCGGGCTGTCGACGAACACCCGCTCGCCCGGCGCCAGCTCACGCAGCAGCGGGTGCTCGGCGTCGATCTTCGTCGTGGTCGGCTTGATCCCCGCCTTGCGGGTCAGGTCGCGCACGTCGCGGACCTGCTCGTCGGTCATCAGGGTCACGACGGTGCCCTCGGCGCCGGCCCGGGCCGTGCGGCCGGAGCGGTGCAGGTAGGCCTTGTGCTCGGTCGGCGGGTCGGCGTGGATGACCAGGCTGACGTCGTCGACGTGGATGCCGCGCGCGGCGATGTCGGTGGCGACCAGGGTGCGCGCGGACCCGGAGTGGAACGCGTCCATGTTGCGGGTGCGGGCGTTCTGGCTCAGGTTGCCGTGCAGCTCGACCGCGGGCACGCCGCTGGCGTTGAGCTGCTTGGCCAGCTTCTTGGCGCCGTGCTTGGTGCGGGTGAACACGACCGTGCGGCCGGGCGCGGCGGTCAGGTCGACCAGCACCGGCAGGCGCGACTCCGGCTGCAGGTGCAGCACGTGGTGGGTCATGGTGTTGACCGGCGACTGGGCCGAGTCGGCGCTGTGCGTCACCGGGTTGTTCAGGTAGCGCTTGACCAGCACGTCGACGCCGGCGTCGAGGGTGGCCGAGAAGAGCAGGCGCTGACCGCCCTTGGGCGTGCGGTCCATGAGCCGGCGCACGCCGGGCAGGAAGCCCAGGTCGGCCATGTGGTCGGCCTCGTCGAGCACGGTGATCTCGATGGCGGACAGGTCGGCGTGGCCCTGGCCGACGTGGTCCTCGAGCCGGCCGGGGCAGGCGACGAGGACGTCGACGCCGTGACGCAGGCCGCTGATCTGCGGGTTCGGGCCGACGCCGCCGAAGACGGTGAGGGTCTTGAGGCCGAGTGCCTGGGCCAGTGGGGCCATGGCCGCCTCGATCTGGGTGGCCAGCTCACGGGTCGGCACGAGGATCAGCGACCGCGGCTTCTTCGGCTGTCGCCGGGTGGTGCTCTGCGACAGGCGGGTCAGCAGCGGCAGCAGGAAGCCGTAGGTCTTGCCCGAGCCGGTGCGGCCGCGGCCGAGCACGTCGCGCCCGGCGAGGGAGTCCGGCAGCGTGGCCGCCTGGATGGGGGTGGGGGTCGTGATGCCCGACTCCGCGAGGACGCGGGTCAGGGACGTGGGCACGCCGAGGTCGGCGAAGGTGTGCGTGGACAAAGGGTTACTCCGCAAAGTCAAAGGGACGTTCTGCCCGGCGCAGACCATGCAGGTCGCGGCGCGTTGGCGATCGACGTCTGAAGGCGGCCCGAGGCAGAACTGTGCGGACCGCGACGCCAGTCTACGGGTTCGGCCCGGCAGGACGGGCATCATGGCGTTGCCCCCGCGCGCCGAGGCGCGCTTGATCGCCACCTCTAAGACTATCTAGCAGTATCCCGATACTCACCTAGCGAGCCTCATCGACCCCGTCGAAGCCCTTCGCGCCGCCGTGCCGCCCGGCGTCAGGACGCCGCCCGCAACCGGCGCAGCATCCGTGCGTCGCTGAAGCCGACGGCCCGGGCCACCGACTCCTGCGTCCACCCCTGACCTGCCAGCGCCTCGGCTCGCTCCAGGCGCAGGGTCTGCTGGTAGCGCAGCGGGGTGAGCCCGGTCGCCGCGACGAACGCCCGCGTCAACGTGCGCTCGCTGACCCCGAGGTCCGCGGCCAGCACGGGTAGCCGGAGCGACTCGGCATACCGGTCGTCGATGACGTCCTGGGCGCGGTGCACCAGGTCGGCGAGGTGGTCTCGGTGCCGCAGCATGGCGCTCTCCTGCGGCGCGGTGCCGTTGCGGCGGGCCGCGACCACGAGCGCTCGCGCGGTGCGCGCGGCCACGGCGGGGCCGTGGTCGACGGCCAGCAGGTGCAGCGCGAGGTCGATCCCGCTGGCGATGCCCGCGGAGGTGTGGATGCCCCCGTCGCTGACGTGCAGCACGTCGCGGACCACGTCGACCCGCGGATAGCAGCGTGCGAGCTCGTCCTGGATCTCGTGGTGCGTGGTGGCGCGGCGGCCGTCGAGCAGGCCGGCGTCGGCGAGGGCGAACGCCCCGGCACAGACGCTGACGACCTGGCCCCCGGCGGCGTGGTGGGCGAGCACGCCGACCCTGGCCACCTCGGGCAGTGCCCGCCCGGCCTCCGCATCGTCCGGGACGTGCCACCCCGGGACCACGACGTAGTCGCGGGGCGACAGGTCCGGCCACGCGGTGCCCGCGGACAGGCCAAGGCCCTGGTGGCTGGGCACCGACGGCTGGTCCGCGACGTAGGTGAGCCGGTAGTCCCCGCCGTACTCGCCCGCCTCGCAGAAGACCTGCGCCGGGCCGGCGACGTCGAGGAGCTCCACTCCTGGCACGAGGACGAAGACAACGGTGCGCGGCGCATCAGTACTCATGATCCGGTCAGGATGCCAGCACCTGCTCGATGGTGACCACCTCGGCGAACCGCCCGTGCAGCGCGGCGGCGGTGCGCTCCTTGACCTGCGCGGCAGTCAGCTCGCCCGCGCCGTCCCACAGCGGCAGCGGGTCGGTGGCCGTCGCGTCGAGGACGAAGCGCACCTCGTAGCCGAGGTCACTGGCCACCCGTGCCGTCGTCTCGCAGCACTGCTCGGTGCGGATGCCCGTGATGACGACCTCGCGCGTGCCCCGCTCCACCAGCTGCTGGGCCAGGTTGGTCGTGGTGAACGCGTTGTGGCTGGTCTTGGTGACGGTCAGCTCACCCGGCTCGGGCTTGAGGCCGGGCAGCAGCCGCACGTGCCCGAGCTCCGGGTCGAACTCGCCGCCGCTGCCCGGTTCGGCGTGCAGGACCCAGATGACGTCCTGGCCGGCTGCCCGCGCGTGGTCGACGAGCCGCGCGATGCGCTCGTCGATGTCCGGGGTGTCGATGCGGTTCCAGGCCTCGCGCTGGCGGAAGGACTCCTGGACGTCGATGACGATCAGTGCGGTGGTGTTCATGAGCACCAGCGTGCCGGGGCCCGACCCGGGCCGGCGAGGCCTGATCCAGCCGAACACCGGAACGATCCGGTCAGCCCATGCGGACCCAGGCGGTCGCGTCGGCGGGCAGCCGGCCGTCCTCCAGCGGTGCACTGGCCAGCAGCACCTGCCCAGCGGGCAGCGCCACCGGCCCGTCGCCGAACGCCGTGACGCAGTGCCAGCCGCCGGACCGGGCGAAGTGCAGCACCTGCGGCTCGTCCTCCACCCACGCCAGGTCCTCACCCCGGGCCAGCCGGCGGCGCAGCGCCAGCGCGGACCGGTAGAGCGCCAGCGTCGAGGAGGGATCGGCCTCCTGGGACTGCACGGCATACCGGCCGAACCACGCGGGCTG
>NZ_JBTCWL010000113.1:0-6675 GCF_054325275.1 Oryzihumus sp. | reverse complement strand
GGACCTCGAGCGCGACTTCGCCACCGGCGGCTTCGGTGGCCAGCCGATGCTCAAGCTGCGCAAGATCCTCGGCATCCTGCGCGACTCCTACTGCCGCACCGTCGGCGTGGAGTACATGCACATCCAGGACCCCGAGCAGCGCAAGTGGATCCAGTCCAAGATCGAGGTCCCCTACGCCAAGACCTCCGCGGACGAGCAGCTGCGGATCCTGCGCCGGCTCAACGCCGCCGAGGCGTTCGAGACGTTCCTGCAGACCAAGTTCGTGGGCCAGAAGCGGTTCAGCCTCGAGGGCGGCGAGTCCGTCATCGCACTGCTCGACCGCATCCTGTGCCGCGCCGCCGGTGACGGCCTCGACGAGGTGTGCATCGGCATGCCGCACCGTGGCCGGCTCAACGTGCTGGCCAACATCGCCGGCAAGTCCTACGGCCAGATCTTCCGCGAGTTCGAGGGCGCCCAGGACCCCAAGTCGGTCCAGGGCTCCGGCGACGTGAAGTACCACCTGGGCACCGAGGGCGAGTTCATCTCCGAGGACGGCGCCAAGACCAAGGTCTACCTGGCCGCCAACCCCTCGCACCTGGAGGCCGTCAACCCCGTCCTCGAGGGCATCGTCCGCGCCAAGCAGGACCGTCTCGACCTCGCCGGCGAGGACTTCACCGTCCTGCCGGTCCTGATGCACGGTGACGCGGCCTTCGCCGGCCAGGGTGTCGTGGCCGAGACGCTCAACCTGAGCCAGCTGCGCGGCTACCGAACCGGCGGCACGATCCACGTGGTCATCAACAACCAGGTCGGGTTCACCACGAGCCCGTCCTCCTCGCGCTCGTCGTTCTACTCCACCGACGTCGCGCGGATGATCCAGGCGCCGATCTTCCACGTCAACGGCGACGACCCCGAGGCCTGCGTGCGCGTGGCCGAGCTCGCCTTCGAGTTCCGCCAGCAGTTCAACAAGGACGTCGTCATCGACATGGTGTGCTACCGCCGCCGTGGCCACAACGAGGGCGACGACCCGTCGATGACCCAGCCGCTGATGTACAACCTCATCGAGGCCAAGCGCTCGGTCCGCAAGCTCTACACCGAGTCGCTCATCGGCCGCGGTGACATCAGCGTCGAGGACGCCGAGGCTGCGCTGCGCGACTACCAGCAGCAGCTCGAGCGGGTCTTCGTGGAGACCAAGGAGGCCACCAAGGCCGCCGCGACGTCCAACCACACCGAGGTCCCCGGCACCGACACCGAGGGCCACGGCGGCCTGGAGCGCCCGTCCGCGCAGGAGGCCGACGAGGCCGCCCCGGTGCGGCGCGTCGAGACGGCCATCCCGGCCGAGGAGATGCAGCACATCGGTGACGCGTTCGTGAACATGCCCGAGGGCTTCACGGTGCACCCCAAGCTGCACCAGCTCATGGAGAAGCGCGCCGAGATGGTGCGCAAGGGCGGCATCGACTGGGCCATGGGCGAGCTGCTCGCCTTCGGCTCGCTGCTCAAGGAGGGCGTCCCGGTCCGCCTCGCCGGCCAGGACTCCCGCCGCGGCACGTTCGTGCAGCGCCACGCGGTGCTCATCGACAAGGTGACGGCCGAGGAGTGGACCCCGCTGCTCTACCTCGGTGAGGGCCAGGCCCGCTTCTGGGTCTACGACTCGCTGCTGTCCGAGTACGCCGCGATGGGCTTCGAGTACGGCTACTCGGTCGAGCGTCCCGACGCGCTGGTCCTGTGGGAGGCGCAGTTCGGCGACTTCTTCAACGGTGCGCAGACGATCGTGGACGAGTTCATCTCCTCCTCCGAGCAGAAGTGGGGCCAGCGCTCCTCGGTCGTGCTGCTGCTGCCGCACGGCTACGAGGGCCAGGGCCCGGACCACTCCTCCGCCCGTATCGAGCGCTTCCTGCAGATGTGCGCCGAGGACAACATGACGGTGGCCTACCCCTCCACCCCGGCGTCCTACTTCCACCTGCTGCGCCGCCAGGCCTACGCCCGCCCGCGCAAGCCGCTCATCGTCTTCACCCCGAAGTCGATGCTGCGCCTGAAGGCCGCGGCCTCCCCGGTCGAGGACTTCACGCAGGACACGTTCCGTCCGGTGCTGCCCGACCGTGGCGCCCCGGAGGCCGGCGGCGTGACCCGCGTGCTGCTCGCCTCGGGCAAGGTCGTCTACGACCTGGAGGCCGAGCGCACCAAGCGCGGCGACCAGGCGACCGCGATCGTGCGGGTCGAGCAGCTCGCCCCGCTGCCGGGCGCCGAGATCGCCGAGGCGGTCAAGGTCTACCCGGGCGCCGAGCTGGTGTGGGTCCAGGACGAGCCGGCCAACCAGGGCGCGTGGCCGTTCATGGCGCTCAACCTGCCGCAGGCGCTGGCCGAGCAGGGCGAGACCCGCGGGCTGCGCGTGGTGTGCCGTCCCGCCTCCGCCTCGCCGGCGACCGGGTCCAGCAAGAAGCACGCCGTCGAGCAGGCCGAGCTGATCGCCCGCGCGTTCGACCGCTGACCGGCATACCAGCCGCCCGCTGACAGGGGCGGGGACCGCACCTCGCGGTCCCCGCCCCTCGGCGTATGCCGTGTCGCGCCGCCGCGCGACCGGCCGCGCGCCCGCGGCTAGGGTGAGGCCCACGTGCCCCCGCTTCACCCTCCGGGCGCGACGAGCAGCACCGACAGCACGGCACGTCCCGAAGCGAGGCACCATGACCCACCTGCACGCGGCTCCGAGCCCGGACACCGCCGAGGGGCCCGATGTCGCCGACGTCGTGCGCTCGGGCGCGTTCAGCACCCGGGTCCAGCCCGTCGTCGAGTGCGAGTCGGGCCGGCTGGTGGGCTACGAGACGGTGCAGCGGGTCGAGGGCGACTCCACCCTCAGCGACCCGATCGCCCTGACCGAGGCGGTGGGCGGCCACCGTGATGCCGGAGAGTTGGACGCGGTGCGGCGCCGGCACGCGATGGAAGCCGTCGCCGCGCTCGGCTTCGGGCACGCCGACTACACGCGGGTGTTCCTGGACGCCTCCGCCGAGTCGTTCGAGACGCTGCCGGACGACGACTGGCTGCGCGAGCGGCTCGTGCTCCAGCTGGACAGCGTGCGCGTGCTCACCCACCCGGCGACCTCGCTGCGGGTGGCCGAACAGGCCCGCCGGCACGGCTGGACCCTCGCCCTGCGGGCGGTCGGCGCCACCCCGGCGACCCTCGCGACCCTGCCGCTGCTCGACCCCGAGGTCGTGCGACTCGACGCGAGCGTCCTGCACAGCCGCGACCTGCGCCACCAGGCCGACGTGCTCGACGCGGTCCGGGCACACACCGCCGCGACCGGCAGCCTGGTCCTGGCGGAGGGCGTCACCACCCTGGCCGACGAGGGCACGGTGCGGATGCTCGGCGCCCATCTGGCGGCAGGCCCGCTCTACGACCCTCACGGGGAGCGCGCCGGGGCCCGGGGTGGGCTGACCGCGATGCTCGGCGGCCGGGCGGCCGCCCTGCTGGAGACCCACGACAGCCCCTACACCCTGGCCACCCGCAGGCACTCCCCGCGCATGGCGGACAAGCGCTTCCTGGTCGAGCTGAGCAAGACGCTGGAGGCGCAGGCGCTGGACGCCGACGGCGCCGCCATCGTGCTGTCCTCCTTCCAGGACGCGCGCCACCTCACCCCGTCCACGATCGGCCGCTACGAGCAGCTGTCCCGCACCGGCTCGCTGGTGGCCATGCTCGGCACCGGGGTCGACACCCCGCCGGTGGCCGGCGCGCGGCACGCCCCGCTCGACCCCGCCGACCCGCTGCAGCGGGAGTGGACGCTGGTCGTCATCACGCCGACCTGGGCGACCCTGCTCACGGCGCACGACTTCGGCGACACCGGACGACCCGAGGGCGACCGGCGGTTCAACTTCGTCCTCACCCACGACCGCGACCTGGCGGTGGCCGCCTCGCGTAGCCTGCTGTCCCGGGTCTGGGAGGGCCACCAGGACCCGCGGCCGCGCCGGGTCGGCCGCCGGCGGCGGATGGTCTCCTGACCCCCCGCCCGGCATGCCGTCGTCCCGCGCACGGGTTCGGGCGATAGCCTCCGAACGTGTACTTCACCGACCGGGGCATCGAGGAGCTGGCGCAGCGACGGGGCGAGGAGGAGGTCAGCCTGGAGTGGCTGGCCGACCAGCTGCGGACGTTCGTCGACCTGAACCCCGAGTTCGAGACCCCCATCGAGCGCTTTGCCACCTGGCTGGCGCGGCTCGACGACGACGAGGACTGAGCAGCGTGAGCTTTGTGGACCACTTCGCCGACGAGGACGTGCACGACATCCCGACCGAGTTCGCCCCCACCACCGAGTTCCACGTGCCCGAGGGCCCGCGTGACGTCGGGATGGTGTTCATCGGCGACTCCTACGTCGCCGGCTACGGCGACCCCAAGGGCATGGGCTGGGTGTCCCGGGTCGTCGGCCGCACCTCGCACCCGGACGTGGACCTCACGGCATACAACCTGGGCGTGCGCGGCGACGCCTCCACGGACGTGCTGGCCCGCTGGGGTGCGGAGTGCCGTCCGCGCTGGACCGAGCGCGCCGAGCGCCGGCTGGTCATCGGGGTCGGCGCCAACGACGTGCACAACGGCATGACGACCGCCCGCCTTCGGCTGTCCCTGGCCAACATCCTCGACGACGCCTCGGCTGCGGGCATCGCGACGTTCGTGGTCGGGCCGCCGCCCACCCTGGACCAGGACTTCAACGACCGGCTCGAGGTCGTCGTCGAGGCCCAGGCCGACGTGTGCTCGCGCCGCTCGGTCCCCTACGTCGACTGTTTCCACCCCCTGCTGGGGCACGAGCAGTGGCGCGCCGACCTGTCGGCCGGGGACGGCTGGCACCCCGGGCAGGCCGGCTACGGCCTGATCGCCTGGCTGGTGCTGCACGGCGGCTGGGCACGCTGGCTCCTCATCGAGGACTGACCTCCACCGTCGCGCACCACACTCCTCGCCGAGAGGGACGTTCCTCGGGGTTTGGCACCACGCGAACCCTGGGGAACGTCCCTCTCGGCGTGATGGCCGGAAACCCTTGCACTCGCGATACATCGCGATATAACGTGTCGCCACAAGACGCGATATAACGCGTCGGCAGACCTCAGCAAGGGAGCGGGGCATGGCACAGCAGTGGGAGATCGACGGACCCAAGGTCCTCGACATCGGAGCCGAGGGCGAGACCGTCCACAAGCTCAAGGTGGGCCTGGTCGGCGGGCACGTCGACATCGTCACGCACGACGACTCGAGCACGGCGCGCCTGGAGGTGCACGAGGTGGTGGGGCGGCCGCTGCAGGTCACCTGGACCGGCTCGACGCTCAAGGTCAGCCACATCAAGGAGGATGCGGACAACCTGTTCGAGAGCCTCAAGCAGAGCTTCGCCTCCTTCGGCAACCAGCGGCTGCGCGCTCGCGTGAGCCTGTCGGTGCCGGCCGCAGCCGAGGTCAGCGTGAGCACCGTCAGCGCGGACGCCCTCGTCAACGGGGTGCGCGCGGAGGTCAGGGCCAACACCGTCTCGGGGGCCCTGACCCTCGACGACATCACCGGCGACGTCAAGGCCAACACGGTCAGCGGCGAGGTGGAGTGCCACGGCCTGACCGGCAACTTCACCGGCAAGTCGGTCAGCGGTCCGGTCACGGTCCAGGCCAGCCGGCTCGGGGCGATCAAGCTCAACACCGTCAGCGGCGACATCGCACTGGACCTCACCAGCGGAGCCGCCCAGATCAGCTCCAACTCGGTCTCCGGCGACGTCACCGTGCGCATCCCGGCGGGCGGCGGCTTCGACGTGACCGCACACACCGCCTCCGGCCAGGTCGTCATCGACGGCCGACGGGTCACCCTCCCGGGCTCCAGGCGGCCAGGCGGGCAGCTCAGCGAGGGCGACCGGGCCCTGGCGATCAAGGCCAACGCGATCTCCGGCAACGTCGTGGTGCTGCGCGCCGCAACCGGTGGCACCCCGCAGGACACGTCACCGGAGACACCCCAGGACACGCCGCAGGACAGCCCCCGCGACACGCCGCAGGACGTGCCCGGCACCGAGAGCGCTGCCGGATGAGCCCGGTCTTCGCCCACGGCCAGCTGCGGCTCTACCTGCTCGCCCTGCTCGAGGAGGGACCGCGCCACGGCTACGAGATCATCCGGGCCCTGGAGGAGCGGTTCAACGGGCTCTACTCCCCCAGCGCCGGGACGGTCTACCCGCGCCTGGCCAAGCTCGAGGAGGAGGGGCTCGTCGAGCGCTCCGAGGAGGGCCGCAAGGCGACCTACCGGATCACCGACGCCGGCCGGGCCGAGGTGCAGGCCCGCCAGCTCGACCTTGCCGACCTGCAGCAGGACCTCGACCACTCGGTCCGCGAGCTGGCCCAGCAGGTGCGCTCCCGCGTGCATGGCAGCGCCACCGACCTGCGGGCCGAGCTCAAGGCTGCGGCCAAGGAGGCCCGGGCCAACGCGACACCCGCCGGCACGGCCTACGACGCGGCCTGGCCGCTGGGCGAGTGGGGCAACGGCCCCGCCGCCCGCGACATCGAGGCGGCGATCAACGCCTTCCGCCACGACGTGCGCGACGCCGTCCGCCGGGTGCAGGCCGACAGCCAGAAGCGGCAGGAGGTGCTCGACATCCTGCACGACGCCGCGAGCCGCATCCGGGAGGTCATGCAGCGGCGCTGAGGCTCAGGTGGTGATGACGACCTTGCCGAAGAGGTCTCCGGCGACCATCTTCTCGAAGCC
>NZ_JBTCWL010000112.1:0-6793 GCF_054325275.1 Oryzihumus sp. | reverse complement strand
AGCTCGCGGGCCTCGGGTACGTCGGCCTTGTTGAGCACGACGATGCGGGTGCGCTCCGAGAGCGGCTTGCCGCCGAGGGACTCGTCGGCGACGTACTGCGAGAGCTCCTCCTCGATGACGTCGAGGTCGCTGAGCGGGTCGCGGCCCGGCTCCAGCGTGGCGCAGTCGATGACGTGCACGAGCACCGAGCAGCGCTCGACGTGGCGCAGGAACTCCAGGCCCAGGCCCTTGCCCTGGCTGGCGCCGGGGATGAGGCCGGGCACGTCGGCGACGGTGAACCGCTCGTCGCCGGCGGTGACCACGCCGAGGTTGGGCACCAGCGTGGTGAAGGGGTAGTCCGCGATCTTGGGCCGCGCCGCGGACAGCACGGAGACCAGGCTGGACTTGCCGGCCGAGGGGTAGCCGATGAGCGCCACGTCGGCGAGCGTCTTGAGCTCGAGGACGACGTCGAGGGCGTCGCCGGGCTCGCCAAGCAGGGCGAAGCCGGGGGCCTTGCGGCGCGGCGAGGCCAGCGCCTTGTTGCCCAGGCCGCCCCGGCCACCGCGGGCGACGACGTAGGTGGCGCCCATCCCGACCAGGTCGGCGAGCACCTCGCCGGAGCCGGACTTGACCACGGTGCCCTCGGGCACCGGCAGCAGCAGGTCCTCACCGTCGGCGCCGTTGCGCTCGTCGCCGGCGCCGGGCTTGCCGTTGGTCGCCTTGCGGTGGGGGTGGTGGTGGTAGTCCAGCAGCGTGGTGGACTGCGGGTCGACGACGAGGACGACGTTGCCGCCTCGTCCTCCGTTGCCCCCGTCGGGGCCGCCGAGCGGCTTGAACTTCTCGCGGCGCACGGACGCGACGCCGTGCCCGCCGTCACCGGCGGCGACGTGCAGGACGACTCGGTCAACGAAGTTCGCCATCAGGGCCTCTCATCGGGTGCTGCTGTGGTGGTGCGCCGGCGTCGCAGCGCCGGGCAGAAACAACGCGAGGGGGCGGGCCGGACGGCCCACCCCCTCGCGTCGAGGATCGTGCGTGTCCCGCGTCAGGCGGACTCGCCGACGGAGACCGTCTCGGCGGGGACGATGTTGACGGTCTTGCGGCCCTTCTTGGTGCCGAACTTGACCGCACCCGCGACCAGCGCGAACAGCGTGTCGTCGCCGCCACGGCCGACGCCCTCACCGGGGTGGAAGTGCGTGCCGCGCTGGCGGACCAGGATCTCGCCGGCGTTGACGGCCTGGCCGCCGAACCGCTTCACACCAAGCCGTTGGGCGTTGGAGTCGCGGCCGTTGCGCGTCGAGGATGCACCCTTCTTGTGTGCCATGTTCTAAACCTCGTTCTCGTTCGTAAGGGGCGAGGCTCAGGCCTCGATCGCGGTGACCTTGACCTGGGTCGAGTGCTGGCGGTGACCCTGGCGCTTCTTGTAACCGGTCTTGTTCTTGTACTTCATGATCGTGATCTTCGGGCCCTTGGTGGCCTTGACCACCTCGGCCGTGACCTTGACCTTGGCGAGCTTCGCAGCGTCGCTGGTGACGGTGGAACCGTCGACCAGGAGCAGCGGCGTGAGGTCGACACTGTCACCGGCCGCCCCGTTCACCTTGTCGATGATGAGGACGTCGCCGACGGACACCTTCTCCTGACGGCCGCCAGCGCGGACGATCGCGTACACGATGAGCTCACTCTCTTATGTCGTTCGGGGTAAGCGCGCCGCTTCATGACTACCGGTCCGTCAACACGGGCTCGGTGGGCGCACCGAAGGATCAGGGTACTTGCTGGGCGCCTTGCTCAGCAAACTCGCCGGAGGCCTCCCCGGCGGTCGCCGCGCGGGGCGGTCCGGCCGGAGCAACCACGCGGGCGCGCTTGCGTCGGCCACGGGTCGCCGGGGCCGTGGCGGGCTCGGCGGCCACGGCCGGCTGCGTCGCCGGGACGGGCTCCGCGGCAGGCTCCTGGGCGGCCGGCTCGGGCGCCTGGGCCCGCGCCGGCTCTGCGGCCTTCTCCGCCTCGACGGCCTGCTCCGGCTCCACGGCCTTCGGTGCCCCGGCGGGCACCTCGGTCACGTCACCGGCGGCCACGGCCTCCACCGCCTTGGCGGCCTCGGCGGCGACCGCCTCGGCCTCCTCACCGGCGTGCGAGGCGTGCAGCGCCGCCGCGTGGGCGGCCGCCGCGATCTGCGCGGGGGTCGGCCCGGACGGGGCCGGCTTCTCCGCCGCCTTCTCGGCCGGCTTGTCCTGCTGGCCCTGGCCGGCGGACGAGCCCGAGGTATCGCGCCCGCTCCCCTTGCCCCGGCGGCTGCGGGAGCGACCGGACCCACCCTGGCTGCCGTCGCCGGCGCCCTGGTTGTTGCCACCGTTGCCACCGTTGCCCGAGGACTTCTCCACCGGCTCGGCGTGCACGAGGATGCCGCGGCCGTTGCAGTGCTCGCACTGCTCGGAGAACACCTCGATCAGGCCGGTGCCGACCCGCTTGCGGGTCATCTGGACCAGGCCCAGCGAGGTGACCTCGGCGACCTGGTGCTTGGTGCGGTCGCGACCCAGGCACTCCAGCAGGCGGCGCACGACCAGCTCGCGGTTGCTCTCGAGCACCATGTCGATGAAGTCGATGACGATGATGCCGCCGACGTCGCGCAGCCGGAGCTGGCGCACGATCTCCTCGGCCGCCTCGATGTTGTTCTTGGTGACCGTCTCCTCGAGGTTGCCCCCGGAGCCGACGAACTTGCCGGTGTTGACGTCGATGACCGTCATCGCCTCGGTGCGGTCGATGACCAGCGAGCCACCCGAGGGCAGCCACACCTTGCGGTCCATCGCCTTGGCCAGCTGCTCCTCCACCCGGTAGTGGGAGAAGACGTCCGTCTCGCTGGTCCACTTGGTCAGGCGGCCGGCCAGGTCGGGCGCCACGGAGTGGATGTAGTCGCTGACCTCACCCCAGGCGGAGTCGCCCGACACGACCAGGCTGGTGAAGTCCTCGTTGAAGACGTCGCGGATGACGCGGACGGTCAGGTCGGGCTCGCCGTGCAGCAGCGCCGGGGCGCTGGAGCTCTTGGCCTTGGCCTTGGCCTGGATGTCCTCCCACGCGGCGGTCAGACGGGCCACGTCGGCACGCAGCTCGTCCTCGCTGGCGCCCTCGGCGGCCGTGCGCACGATGACGCCGGCGTTGTCGGGCACGACCTCACGCAGGATCTTCTTCAGGCGGGCCCGCTCGGTGTCGGGCAGCTTGCGCGAGATGCCGGTCATGTTGCCGTCCGGCACGTAGACCAGGTAGCGACCCGGCAGCGAGATCTGCGAGGTCAGGCGGGCGCCCTTGTGCCCGATCGGGTCCTTGGTGACCTGCACCAGGACCGAGTCGCCGGAGCTGAGGGCGTTCTCGATGCGCTTGGCCTTGTTGTTCTCCAGGCCGGCCGCGTCCCAGTTGACCTCACCGGCGTAGAGCACGGCGTTGCGGCCCTTGCCGATGTCGACGAACGCCGCCTCCATGCTGGGCAGGACGTTCTGGACCCGGCCGAGGTAGACGTTGCCCGCCATCGAGGCGTTGCTGGTCTCGCGGGAGACGTAGTGCTCGACGAGCACGCCGTCCTCGAGCACGCCGATCTGGGTGCGGTCGTCCTTGTGGCGGACCACCATGACCCGCTCGACGCTCTCGCGGCGCGCGAGGAACTCGGCCTCGGTGATGACCGTGCGGCGGCGACCGGCCTCGCGGCCCTCGCGGCGGCGCTGCTTCTTGGCCTCCAGGCGGGTCGAGCCCTTCAACGAGGTGACCTCGTCGCGCTCCTTGCGGGGCTCGCGCACCTTGGTGACGGTGCCCGGCTCGTCCTCGCCCTCGGCGGCGCCCCCACCGGTGCGGCGACGGCGACGGCGGCGACGGCTGGAGGTGCTCTCGCCGCCCTCCTCGGTCTGCTCGGCCTCGGGACCGGTCTGCCCGGTGGCCTCGGCCGCCTCCTCCTGCTCGGCGGACTCGGGGCTCTCGGCCTGCTCGGCGGCCTCGCCGCCGCGGCCGCGGCCACGGCCCTTGCCACCACGACGGCGGCGACGGCGACCGCCACCCTCGCCGGCCTCCTGGTCCTGCTCGTGGTCGTGCTCGGCGACCGGGCCGGTCCCGGCCTCGGCGGCCTCAGTCGGCTCGGCCGGCGCGGCCTCGGCGTGTGCCGGGGTGGCCTCCGGCGCGGTGGCGCGCCGCGAACGGCGGCGGGTGACCAGCGCCGGGTCCGGCGGCTGGAACAGCAGCCCGAAGCTGGGGACGGCCGGGGTCTCCTCGGCGGTCTCCTCCCCGGCGGCCTCCACGGCCGACTCGACGACCTGCTCGACCTCGGCGGGCTCGGGAGCGGTGGGCCCCTCGGCGACCGACTCCCGGGTCTCGGCGTCCGTGGTCTCGGGAGCCGTGGCCGCGGCCTTCTTTGCGGTCTTGCGCGGGGCGCGCTTGGCGGCCTTCTTCGCGGGCTTCTTCGTCGGCGCGGCTGCGTCCTCACCGCCCGGCTCCACCCCCGGCTCGGCGGCGGTCTCGCTGGTGGCCGGCTCGCCCGCGGCGAGCTCAGCGGCGGTGGGCTCGGTGGCCCCCTCCTCGGGCGCAGCGGCGGCCTTCTTGGCGGTCTTGCGCGGCGCGCGCTTGGCGGCCTTCTTGGCGGCCTTCTTCGCCGGGGCCGGACCGGCCTCGGGCGTGGCGGGCGCCTCGGTGGCGGACTCCCCACCGTCCTGCGCTGCGGCAGCGGTGTCGGGGAAGAGGTTGTCGTTGGATGCCATCAGGCGTCCTCCTGTCACCCACGGGGCGAGACCACACCCCGGGGCCCGGAGGCCCCCTCGTCGCCGCGCGGTTCGTGGTGGCGTCGTCCCTCCCGCGGGAGCGGGGCGGGACGGAAGTCGTCTCGCTACACCTTTGGGGCTCGCGCGGGGACGCGCGTCACCGTCTCAGGTGCCGTCGCCGGCCTGGTCGGCAGCCAGTGGATCAGCCACCGTCGCGGTTGCGGTCTGCAGCGGGCCCTGCGCCAGCCGAGTCACCAGGGGCGGTGTCGGCGGCGCCAAGGCGGCCACTGCTCGCAGCGCGCTCAGGACGTCGTCGGGGCGCACGGCGGGTGTGGTGTGCCGTACGACCATCCGCAGTATCGCACACGTGTCGTCCTCGGCTGGCGATGCTGTGAGCGACACGACGGCCTCGCGCACGTCGAAGGTGCGCGGCCCGGACTTCATCATGCGGGTGACCTCGACCCGCTCCTGCTCCAGCAGCGCGGCGGCCGCGCGCTCGAGGTCGGCGACCGGCATACCGCGGAAGGTCACGACCCAGTCGCTGGCCTGGAGCCGGTCGGCCAGGGCGCCGGGCCGGGCCTCGACCACCTCGAGGACGTCCAGCCCGTCGGGCAACGCCTCGTCGAGCGCCGCGCGCAGCCGCTCGGGGTCGACCCGCTCGGTCACCGAGACCTCGACGTACTCCGCCTCGCTGGCGGTGCCGGTCGGCGCCGCGTTGGCGTAGGAGATCTTGGGGTGGGGGTGGAAGCCGGCCGAGAAGGCCATCGGCACGGCGGCGCGACGCAGCGCCCGCTCGAGCGCGCGCTGGAAGTCACGGGTGGAGGAGAAGCGCAGCCGCCCACGCTTGGCATAGCGGATCCGCAGCTTCTGGACGGCCGGCGGCGGGGTGGGTCCTTCGGGTACGCGCTGGCGGGCCATGAGCCGAAAGGTTACCGGTCACCAACTCCTTCCCTGACCTTGACCTCGGGTTGGTCCGGGCCTTGCCGGCGGGGTGCGAGCGTCTCCTCGGCCCGACCGGGCCACACAGGACACACACAAGGAGATCGCTGTGCCGACCCGCAGTCTCGTCCTCACCGCCACCGCGCTGACCATGCTCGCCACCGGCCTGGCCACCGGGGTGACCCCGTCCCAGGCGGCCCCCGCGGCCACCCCCTCCTCGGCGACCGTCCCGGCCGCCGCCACCGCCACCTCGGCCCGGATCCTGTTCGACAACGGGCACGCCGAGACGGCCGGCAACGCCGACTGGATCATCTCGACCTCGATCCCGAACCCGTTCAACCAGAAGGCCTCCCCCACCGCCGAGACCGACTGGACCGGGGCGATCTCCTCGTGGGGCGTGTCCCTGGCGCAGTACCCGACCTACTACCCCACGCTGCGCACCACCACGGGCGCCCTGACCTACGGCACGACCGGCAGCCTGGACCTGAAGAACTTCGACGAGCTGGTCATCCCCGAGCCCAACACCGCGTTCACCGCCGCCGAGCGCACCGCGATCATGCAGTTCGTCCAGAACGGCGGCGGCCTGTTCCTCATCACCGACCACGACCAGAGCGACCGCAACAACGACGGCGTCGACAGCGTGGACATCGCCAACCAGCTGTTCACCAGCAACGGCGTGGACAACACCAACCCGTTCGGCATCACCGTCGACTACAAGAACTACTCCAGCGAGGACGAGACCAACATCCCGTCGGCGGCGAGGACACACCCGGTCATCGACGGGCCCTGGGGCACGGCCACCGGCAGCATCCTGCGCGGCGGCACCACCTTCACCATCTCGACCAGCAGCAACCCCAGCGCCCAGTGCCTGCTCTACCGCAACGCCGTGTCCAACACCGGCTCGACCGGCTGCTTCTTCGCGGTGTCGCAGTTCGGCTCCGGCCGGGTGGCGCTGTGGGGCGACTCCTCCCCCGTCGACGACGGCACAGGCCAGAGCGGCAACACCCTGTATGACGGGTGGAACGACCCGGCGGGCACCGACGCCGAGCTGGCGCTCAACGCCACGGACTGGCTGGCGCACCTGTCCTGAAACCGTCGCAGCCCGACGGCAACCAAACCGGTCGCCACGTCGTCCATGGGGTGACCGC
>NZ_JBTCWL010000111.1:0-7104 GCF_054325275.1 Oryzihumus sp. | reverse complement strand
TGCGCGACCAGGGCAAGGTCGTCGGCCGGCTCGACTCGCGGTTCACCGGCCCGTGGGCCAGCGGCATCGCGGAGAAGCTCGAGGCCGACCCCTCCCACGACGCGATCTCCGGCCCCTACGCCGCCGCGCTCAACCACTACGTGCGCGACGAGCTCGGCTACGAGAACGACCTGCACTACGAGCAGATCGCGAGCAGCGTCCACCCCTGGTCCTACAAGAACTTCGAGGGCCGGGCGGTCGACGTCGCGCCCCGCCTGGCCCGGGCGATGCGGACCAACCCGCACCTGCGGGTCCACGTCGCCTACGGCTACCTCGACGGCGCGACCCCCTACTACGCCGCGCAGGACGTGCTGGCGCACCTGGCCATCCCGGCCGAGCTGCACGCCAACATCGAGCACGCGTGGTACGAAGCCGGCCACATGATGTACGTCCACGAGCCGTCCCGGCTGCAGCAGAGCAAGGACCTCGCCGACTTCGTCACCCGCGCGGCGCACCAGGCCTGAGTCGCCGAGGCCTTCGGCGGGATAGGGTGACCGCGAAACATCAAGTGAGCTTGAGGTCGGGGAAGTCATGCCAGCGGAGCTGTTGACGATCGGGCAGGTGGCCGCACGCTCCGGCGTCGCCCCGTCCGCGCTGCGCTACTACGAGTCGCTCGGCCTGATCGCCAGCACCCGCACCGCCGGCGACCGCCGCCGCTTCCGGCGCGCGGTCCTGCGCCGGGTCGCCGTGATCCGCGCGGCCCAGCGGGTCGGCCTGAGCCTGGAGCAGATCGGCGAGGCGTTCTCGATCGTCGACCCCGAGGCCGCCCCCACCAAGGAGCAGTGGGGCCGCATGTCGGCCCGCTGGCGCCCGGTGATCGACCAGCGCATCGCCGACCTGGAGCGGGTCCGCGAGGACCTCACCAGCTGCATCGGCTGCGGCTGCCTGTCCCTGCAGACCTGTCGGCTCTACAACCCCGACGACGTGCTGGCCGCCGCCGGCTCGGGCTCGCGGCGCCTGTTCCCCGACGAGCCCGACCACCAGGAGCACCCCGCGTGAAGGACGTTGCCTACCACCGGTTCGCCGACCCCGAGCTCGACGAGTTCGCCGGCGAGGTCGACCACACCGACCCGTTCTCGCAGGAGCCGACCGCCAGCTACGAGGCGGCCTCGTGGACCTCGCCGGAGGTTCGGACCGGCTTCAGCATCGGCGAGCTCGTGCCCACCTGGGACGCCGACACCCCGGACGGCTCGTGGCTGCAGGTCGAGGCGGCGCTGGTGCTCGCCGACGGCAGCCGCTCCGGGTGGTACGTCATGGCCCGCTGGACCTCTGCCGAGGGCGGCCTGTGCCGCACCACGGTCCCCGGGCAGAAGGACGGCCACGCCGAGGTCCATACCGACGTGCTCGCAGTGACCGACCGCGTCCGCGCCGTGGGCTGGCAGCTGCGCGCGGTCGCGCTGCGCCCCCTGGGCAGCACGGCCACCCCGCGACTGCGCTCGCTCGGGGCGATGGCCTCGGCCCACCCGAACGGGCCGGTGGAGCCCAGCGACCGCCCCGGTGAGGGCTCCCACGTCCTCGACGTCCCGGCATACAGCCAGCAGCGGCACCGGGGGGAGCACCCGGAGTGGGACAACGGCGGCGCGTCCTGGTGCTCGGCGACCTCGGTGGCCATGGTGCTCGACCACTGGAAGGCCGGCCCGGACGAGGCCGAGACGGCCTGGGTGGAGCCGGGCAACGCCCACCCGCAGGTGGTCCACGCGGTGCGCGCGGTCTACGACCACGCCTACGACGGGGCGGGCAACTGGGCCTTCAACACGGCGTATGCCGGGCAGCGCGGCCTGCGCGGGTTCGTCACCCGCCTGCGCGGCCTGGACGAGGCGGAGCTGTTCACCGCCGCCGGCATCCCGCTGGTGGCGTCGGTGTCGTTCACCCGCGACGAGCTCGACGGCGCGGGCTATGACACCAAGGGCCACCTGCTGGTCATCGTGGGCTTCGACGAGCGCGGCGACGTCGTGGTCAACGACCCGGCCTCGCACGAGCTGCCCGACGACGACGAGGTGCGCACGACCTACGACCGCGGGCAGTTCGAGCAGGCGTGGGGGCGCTCCGGCGGGCTGGTCTACGTGATCCACCCCGAGGACACCCCGCTGCCGCCCCACCCCCGCCCGGAGCAGCCCAGCTGGTGACGGACCCCGGGGTTGAGCCGCCGTTATCTTGATGTCAAGATAACTGTCCGAGGGTGAGGCGCCCCGCGCTAGCCTGAACGGCGCCCGCGCACCCTCGTGCACATCGGACGATCCCAGGGAGAGCCGCCTTCATGGCCAAGATCATCTACACCCTCACCGACGAGGCGCCGATGCTGGCGACCTACTCGTTCCTGCCGGTCATCGAGGCCTTCGCAGCGACGGCGGGTGTCGACGTCGAGACCCGCGACATCTCGCTGGGCGGGCGCATCATCGCCGCGTTCGACGACCAGCTGCCGCAGGAGCAGCGGGTGGGCGACGCCCTCGCCGAGCTCGGCGAGCTGGCCAAGACCCCCGAGGCCAACATCATCAAGCTGCCGAACATCTCGGCGTCGGTGCCGCAGCTCAAGGCCGCGATCGCCGAGCTCAAGGCGCAGGGCTACGACCTGCCCGACTACCCCGACGACCCGCGCACCGACGCCGAGCGTGACGCCCGCGCCCGCTACGACAGCGTCAAGGGCAGCGCCGTCAACCCCGTGCTGCGCGAAGGCAACTCCGACCGCCGGGCGCCCGCCGCCGTGAAGAACTACGCGCGCAAGCACCCGCACTCGATGGGTGCCTGGTCGGCCGACTCGAAGACCAACGTCGCGACCATGGGCGCCGACGACTTCCGCTCCAACGAGCAGTCGGTCGTCCTGCCCGCCGCGGACACCCTGACCATCCGGCTCGTGACCGACTCCGGCACCACCGTCCTCAAGGACGGCCTGAAGGTGCTCGAGGGCGAGGTCGTGGACGCCACGGTCATGCGCGCCGCCGCTCTGGACGCCTTCCTCACGGAGCAGGTCGCCCGCGCCAAGGCCGAGGACGTGCTGTTCTCGGTCCACCTCAAGGCCACGATGATGAAGGTCTCCGACCCGATCATCTTCGGCCACGTCGTCCGCGCGTTCCTGCCCGAGGTGTTCGCGACGTACGGCGAGCAGCTCGCGGCCGCGGGCCTGTCCCCCAACAACGGGCTCGGCTCGATCCTCGACGGCCTGGACGCCCTGCCCGAGGGCGTGCGCGACGAGGTCCGCGCCGCCATCGAGAAGGGCCTGGCCGACGGCCCGCGCCTGGCGATGGTCAACTCCGACAAGGGCATCACCAACCTGCACGTGCCGAGCGACGTCATCGTCGACGCCTCGATGCCGGCGATGATCCGCACCTCCGGCCACATGTGGGGCCCGGACGGGCAGGAGCACGACACCCTGGCCGTCATCCCCGACAGCTCCTACGCCGGGGTCTACCAGGCTGTCATCGAGGACTGCCGCGCCCACGGCGCCTACGACCCGACCACCATGGGCTCGGTGCCCAACGTGGGCCTCATGGCGCAGAAGGCCGAGGAGTACGGCAGCCACGACAAGACCTTCGAGATCGCCGAGGCCGGCCGTGTCGAGGTCGTCAACTCCGCCGGCGAGGTGCTCATCTCGCACGAGGTCGCGGCCGGTGACATCTGGCGCGCCTGCCAGACCAAGGACGCCCCGATCCGCGACTGGGTCAAGCTCGCCGTCACCCGCGCCCGCGCCTCGCAGACGCCCGCGGTCTTCTGGCTGGACCCGAGCCGCGCGCACGACGCCAACCTCATCGAGAAGGTCAACGCCTACCTGCCCGAGCACGACACCGACGGCCTGGACATCCGCATCATGTCCCCGGTCGAGGCGGCCAAGCTCTCCGTGGAGCGCATCCGCCGCGGCGAGGACACCATCTCGGTGACCGGCAACGTGCTGCGCGACTACAACACCGATCTGTTCCCGATCCTCGAGCTCGGCACCAGCGCCAAGATGCTCTCGGTGGTCCCGCTGATGAACGGCGGCGGCCTGTTCGAGACCGGCGCCGGCGGCTCGGCGCCCAAGCACGTGCAGCAGCTCCTCACCGAGAACTACCTGCGCTGGGACAGCCTCGGGGAGTTCCTGGCCCTGGCCGAGAGCCTGCGGCACATGGCCACGAGCACGGACAACGCGCGTGCCCTGGTGCTGGCCGACACCCTCGACCGCGCGACCGAGCGCCTGCTCAACGAGAACAAGGGCCCGGCCCGCAAGGTCGGCCAGATCGACAACCGGGGCAGCCACTTCTACCTGGCGATGTACTGGGCGGACGAGCTGGCCCGTCAGGGCGAGGACACCGACCTGGCGGCGGCGTTCGCGCCGATCGCGCAGTCGCTGATCTCCGGCGAGGAGGCCATCGCCGCCGAGCTGGTCGCCGTGCAGGGCCACCCGGCCGACATCGGCGGCTACTACCGCCCCGACCCGGCCAAGGCCTCGGCCGTGATGCGCCCGTCGGCGACGTTCAACGCCGCCCTGGCCGCGGTCGCCCAGGCCGGCTGACCGAGCAGCGCGCTCCCACCGGGGCCCGGCAAACCGTCACGGGGTGCCGGGCCCCGGTGCGTCCGGACGGGGCTCCTGCGCCGTCTGGCTGAGGCGGGCGCGGGGCTTCCGTGCTGCCGTGGACGGGCAACTGTCTATGCAGCCACGCGGCCGCCCCGGCCGCCGGACCCGGGAGGGCTCCCTTGGCCACCAACACCCGTCAGCCGCTCACCACCCACAAGCTCGCCGCGGAGTTCCTCGGCACGTTCTGGCTGGTCCTCGGCGGCTGCGGCAGCGCCGTGCTCGCCGCGACCTTCGCCTCGCCCACCAGGACGCAGGTCAACATCGGCTTCCTGGGGGTCGCCCTGGCATTCGGCCTGACCGTGCTCACCATGGCCTACGCCGTCGGCCACATCTCCGGCGCACACTTCAACCCGGCCGTCACCCTCGGGCTCGCCGTGGCCCGCCGCTTCCCGTGGCGGGACGTGCCTGCCTACGTCATCACCCAGGTGTTCGCCGGCCTGGTCGCCGGTGGCGTGCTGACGATCATCGCGAATGGCAAGCCCGGCTTCGTCCGCACCGGCCACATGGCCGCCAACGGCTACGGCGTCCACTCCCCCGGCGGCTACTCGCTGCTCGCGTGCGCCCTCATCGAGGTCGTCATGACCGCTTTCTTCCTCTACGTCATCCTCGGCGCCACGGACACCCGCGCCCCGATCGGGTTCGCGCCGCTGGCCATCGGCCTGTCGCTGACGCTGATCCACCTCATCTCGATCCCGGTCACCAACACCTCGGTCAACCCGGCCCGCTCGACCGGCGTGGCCTTCTTCAACGGCAACGGCGCGGTCGGCCAGCTGTGGCTCTTCTGGGTCGCCCCGCTGGTGGGCGCCGCGATCGCCGGCGCGACCTACGCCGTGCTCACCGGGGTGCACCGCGAGGAGGTCGAGGTCACCGGGCTGCCGCACCCGGCCTGACCCGGCGGGCGGACCACGCAGCCGGCCACACGGCATACCGTCTGGTGCGTCACAGGGGGCCGACCAGCGGACCGACACGCCGCTGAGCACTGCTAACGTCGCCACGTATCCACTCCCGTGAGCCTGGAGGGCCTCTCCCCGTGAGCACTACCCCCGTCAAGGTCGCCGTCACCGGCGCCGCCGGCCAGATCGGCTACAGCCTGCTCTTCCGCATCGCCAGCGGTGCCCTGTTCGGCCCGGAGACCCCGGTCGAGCTGCGGCTGCTGGAGATCACCCCCGCGCTCAAGGCCCTCGAGGGCGTCGTCATGGAGCTCGACGACTGCGCGTTCCCGACCCTGGCCGGCGTCGAGATCGGCGACGACGCCACCACGATCTTCAACGGGGCCAACCTCGCGCTGCTCGTCGGCGCCCGCCCCCGCACCAAGGGCATGGAGCGCGGCGACCTGCTCGAGGCCAACGGCGCGATCTTCACCGCGCAGGGCAAGGCGCTCAACGAGGTCGCCGCCGACGACATCCGCATCGGCGTGACCGGCAACCCGGCCAACACCAACGCGCTCATCGCGATGCACAACGCCCCCGACATCCCGCAGGAGCGCTTCTCCGCGCTGACCCGCCTGGACCACAACCGCGCGCTCTCGCAGCTCGCGGCCAAGACCGGCGCCAGGGTCACCGACATCAAGAAGATGACGATCTGGGGCAACCACTCGGCGACCCAGTACCCCGACATCTTCCACGCGGAGATCAACGGCAAGAACGCCGCCGAGGTCGTCGGCGACCAGGCGTGGATCGAGAACGACTTCATCCCGACCGTCGCCAAGCGCGGCGCCGCGATCATCGAGGCCCGGGGCTCCTCCTCGGCCGCCTCCGCCGCGTCAGCCACGATCGACGCCGCCCGCAACTGGATCCAGGGCAGCCCCGAGGGCGACTGGGTCTCCATGGCGGTCCGCTCCCAGGGCGAGTACGGCGTGCCGGAGGGCCTCATCTACTCCTACCCCGTCGTCACCAAGGGCGGCGATTGGGAGATCGTCGAGGGCCTGGAGATCGACGAGTTCTCCCGCGCCCGGATGGACGCCACGGCCGCTGAGCTGGTCGAGGAGCGCGACGCGGTCAAGGAGCTCGGCCTCATCTGAGCCACCCGCTGTCAGAACGGCCCCCTCCACCGTCGGTGGAGGGGGCCGTGCCGTGTCCGGACCTGGTACGCCGGGTGGTCACCCGGGCGTCCCGCGCACAGGTCCGTCGCGTCCGACACAGGCCCGCAGGTGCGTCAGAAGGGACGAACCTGTGCCCCCGGCCTGAGGGCCAGCGCCTCAGCCCGCCGCAGCCGGCGCGGTGAAGCGCCGGACGAAGGCCAGCACCGTGTCGGCCACCTGGCCCCACCCGTGGTCGATGGTCAGGGAGTGCCCGCGACCCGGGATCTCGACGATCTCTGTGACGCCCTCGTTGCGGCGCTGCTTCTTGTAGGACGCGTTGGCGATCGCCCACGGGACGGTGTGGTCCTTCTCCCCGGAGACGATGAGCAGCGGCCCGCGATCGGGGTTCCTGCTGTTGACCTTCGCCTCGGTCCACGGGTTGAGGTTGGCCGTTGCGGCCTGGAAGAGAGGCTTGCCCGAGGCAGGCACGGCGTACGTG
>NZ_JBTCWL010000110.1:0-7419 GCF_054325275.1 Oryzihumus sp. | reverse complement strand
GCTGCCTGCCTCGCGGTGCCTGCCGCGCCCGCCCTCGCGGCCCCGGTCGCCGCGCGCACGTCAGCGGCGAGCGCCCACGTCCCGGCCACGCTCCACTGGCACGACCACGGCCCGTCCGTCGCCCGCGTCCAGCGGATCCTCGGCCTGAAGGCCACCGGCACGTTCGACCTGCACCTGCTCCGCGCGGTGCAGAAGTTCCAGCGGGCCCACCACATCCGCCCGACCGGCAATGTCGGCCCGCAGACCTGGGACGCACTGCTCAAGGTGGAGAAGCAGCACACCGCCAGCTCCGCCCAGGCCAGGGCGCTGGCGGCCGCCAAGAGCAGGGCGGGGGCGGCCCTGTCCGACCTTGCCGACGCGCTCGACGTGGTCGGGTCCGGGGTGGACGCCGACAGTGGCCCCGACGGCCCGCTCACCGGCGCCGACGCCGTCGTGCTGAACAGGCGGCTGGACCGCGTGGACGCGCACGGCGCCGCGCTGTCCACCGCCCTCGGCAAGGCGACGGCCATCGGCTGGGTGAAGACGATCGGCGCCCGGGCCGACCACCTCATCGACGTGACCGGGGCCATCGGGACCCAGGCCGGCGGCGCCATCTTCCTGCACCCCGACCGGACCCTCTCGTTGCTCGACGCGGCGTGCGACGGGCTCGTCGAGGCCGCAGCCCAGGACCACCACCCGGTCGACCCCGCCAGGGAGTCCGCCGCCCGGACCGCCCTCCTCACGGCCATGCGCAACTACCTGACCGCCGCCGGCCCCTACGGGCGGCAGGCGTGGGCGATCGACCCGCTGGGTGCCGGTGCACCTGCCCGCATCGGCGCCCTCCAGGCCAAGGCAGACCGGCTGCCGCAGAACCAACCCCTCGAGACCGCGACCGAGAACTACCTGAAGCTGTTCCCGCTGCTGCCCGGCAAGTCCCTGACCGGCCTGCGGGCGGACGCGCACACGACCCGGTCCCACGCCAAGGCCACGCTGCCGACGCTGCGCTGGGTGCACTGACACCTGACAAGCACGACGACGGCCCCGGCTCACGACGAGCCGGGGCCGTCGTCGTGCGTGCCCGCCCGGGGCCGCAACGCCCCCGCCGTCAGTAGACGAGGGCCTGCGCGCCCTCGGCCATGACCTCCTCGACGAACGCCGCCGCCCCGCGGATCACCGCGCCCGGCACCAGGTCCTCCTCGGAGAGCGACCGGCGCGCCGCGCACTGGGTGCACACCGTCACCCGGCCCTCGGCGAGGAGGGCGTCACGCAGCTCGGCCAGCGACGCGGCATACGGCAGGTCGAAGGACTCGGCGCGCCCGGGCACCGCCAGCCAGCTGCCCTCCCCGGTCAGCCACAGGCTGACCGGCACCCCCGAGGCCAGCGCGGTCGAGGCCACGGTGAACGCCTGGGAGACGCGCTCGGCGTCCTCGACCCCGGCGGTGAGCTTGACGACGAGCGTGCGCGAGTGGGTCGACATGGGCCAAAGGCTACGATCTCCCCCGTGGAAGCCTTCTACCTCAGCCTGTTGATCGCCAGCGCGCTCGTCATCACGTGGTTCTCCGGCTACGTGGTCTACAAGCTCGTCCGCAGCTCGCGCTGATGCCGTTCGAGATCCGCAGCGACCTCCCGCCGGAGCTGCTGCCCCTGGCCTGGATGATCGGTCGCTGGGAGGGCGCCGGCGTCGTCGGCTACCCCACGATCGAGTCGGTCAACTTCGGCCAGGAGATCATCGTCAGCAACGACGGCCGCCCCTTCCTGGAGTGGCAGTCGCGCACCTGGCTGCTCAACGACGCCGGCGAGCAGGTGCGCCCCCTGGCCACCGAGCTCGGCTTCTGGCGCCCCGCCGGTGACGGCGAGGTCGAGCTGCTGCTGACGCACCCGACCGGGATCGTGGAGATGTACCACGGCACCGTCGAGCCGGCGAAGATCGAGATCCGCACCGACGGCGTCATCCGCAGCCCCCTGGCCAAGGAGTACAACGCCGGCCACCGCCTTTACGGCCTGGTCGAGTCCCAGCTGATGTGGGCCATGGACATGGCCGCGGCGGGACAGCCCCTGCAGAGCCACGCCTCGGCCCAGCTCAAGCGCGTCGAGTGACCGAGCCGGAGCCGGCGCGGGTCCTCATCGTCTGCACCGGCAACGTCTGCCGCTCACCGTTCATCGAGCGGGTCCTCGCGGCGATGCTCCCGGCCGGGTCCGGCGTCTTCGTCGAGAGCGCCGGCACCGGTGCCCTGGTCGGGTCGCCGATGGAGCCGCGTGCCGCGGCCCAGACCAGCCGGTATGCCGGTGAGCCGGCCGGGTTCGTCGCGCGCCAGCTCGTGCCGGGCCTGGTCGCCTCGGCGGACCTGGTGCTGACCGCCACCCGCCGGCACCGCGGCGAGGTGGCCACCCTGCACCCGCGGGCGCTGTCCTATGCCTTCACGCTGCGCGACTTCGCCGACCTCGTCGCCGACCTGCCGGCGCCGGACACGCGTGGCGGTGACCCTCGGTCCCGGGTCCGGGCGCTGGTGCAGGCGGCCGCGGCGCGGCGTGGTCTCAACCCGCCCCTGGAGGCCGCCGAGACGGATATCGTCGACCCGTTCAGAGGGGACGACGCGATGTTCGTGACGATGGCGCAGCAGGTGATGGGGTCACTCCCGGTGGTTGCG
The DNA here is from genome assembly GCF_054325275.1 of Oryzihumus sp. NCBI lineage: Bacteria > Bacillati > Actinomycetota > Actinomycetes > Micrococcales > Intrasporangiaceae > Oryzihumus > Oryzihumus sp. The sequence continues at coordinate 4,792 of NZ_JBTCWL010000110.1, read as the reverse complement.
CGGGCGCTGGCCGGCTGAGGTGGCCCGCCGCGCCACGGTCCGTCGTGTCCTGGGCACGGGTGCCGTCATCGTCCTGCTGGTCGTCGACGTCGCGCTGGTGGCCCTCGCCCTGCAGCGTGACGACCCCACGCCCGCGACGCCGACCCCCGTCGTCACCCTGCCCGACCCGACCGACGAGCCGGACCCGGTCGGCAGCCCCGTGGACGTGACCCCCACGGCCAGCCCCAGCACCGCGGAGGCCCTGGCCCCCGCGCCGCTGACCCGTCTCGTCGTCGCGCTCGACGCGACCCACGCCTGGCGGGTCGAGGTCGGCGCCTGCACCGACGGCGGGTCCGCCGTGGCGACCAGCGCCGACGGCGGCAAGACGTGGGTGGGCCGCCGCAGCCCCCTGCGCACGATCACCCGGCTGCGGGCCAGCAGCGCCCAGGCGGCGTTCGTCATCGGCGCCGACGCGACCTGCTCGGCCGCCATGCGCACCACCACCGACTCCGGCCAGACCTGGACCGGCGGTGCCGGGCTGGACCGCTCGTGGTTCCGCGACCCGGCCTCCACCGTGGTCATCCACACCTCGCGCGGCCGCGCGGTCCGGCCCTGTCAGGGCGGCTCGGCGGTCATCGACCTGCTGCCCGCCTCCACCACCAGGGCCACCGTCCTCTGCGGCGACGGACAGGTGCGCAGCTCAGGCGACTCCGGCTCCACGTGGACCGCCTCCGGCTCGGCCACCCACGCCCTGGCCGCGGCCTCCGACCAGGGCACCGACACGTGGGTGGCCCGGCCCGGCGCCGACCAGGGCTGCGCCGGCATCACCATCGTGCGCGCGTCCCGGCCGACCGCCGTCGTGGGCTGCGCCGCGGTGTCCCTGGCCGGGGTGTCGCCCGGCTCGGTCGCCCTGTCGGCGGCCGGGTCCAGCGGCTGGCTGCTCGTCGGCGACCGCACCCTGCGCTCCTCCGACGGCCTGAAGACCTGGCACGCAGTCGGCAGCTGAGGTCGGGCCACCCGTTGCGCAGGTTGTGGTCGTTGAGGGCAGCCCGAGGCCTGCCCTCCACGACCACAACGTGCGCAAAGTCAGGTGACTCCTCGCGCGGGTAGTCTCGACGCCATGGTCGATGTCGGTGAGTCGCTGCGCGCCAAGGGCATGCGCATGACCCCGCAGCGGGAGCGGATCCTCGACGCGGTCCGCCGCCTGGGTCACGCCACGCCCGACGCCATCGTCGAGGCGGTCGGCGCCGACGGGGGAGCGCCGCTGGCGCCCTCGACGGTCTACCGCAGCCTGGAGGTCCTCGAGGAGCTCGGCGTGGTCTCCCACACCCACCTCGACCACCGCTCGCCGACCTGGCACCTGGCCGACCACGCCGACCACCTGCACCTGGTCTGCATGGGCTGCGGTGCGACGATCGAGAGCGACGTGGAGCACGCGAGCGGGTTCGCCGGGAATCTTCTGGCCGCCCACGGCTTTGTCGCAGACATCAAACACATGGCGATCCACGGATGGTGTGAGCAGTGCTCGAAGCAACGTCAGCAGTGACGGCCAGCCCCCTGCTGGGCCGGCCCGGGGCCGTCGAGGCCGACGGACCCGACGCCGGGGTCGCGGCCCACTACGGCGACCCGCTGCGCGAGCAGCGGCTCCTGCGCGAGGGCCTGGCCGTCGTCGACCTGTCCCACCGCGGCGTGGTCACCGTCACCGGTCCCGACCGGCTGTCGTGGCTGCACTCCCTGACGACCCAGCAGCTCGTCGGTCTGTCGGCGCGCCGGTCCACCGAGTCGCTGATCCTCAGCCCCAAGGGTCACATCGAGCACGACCTGCACCTCGTCGACGACGGCGAGACCACGTGGATCACGGTCGAGCCGGGCACCTCCGCCGCCGTCGCCGGGTGGCTGGACTCCATGCGCTTCATGCTGCGGGTCGAGGTCGCCGACGTCACCGACCGGTATGCCGTGCTCGGCGAGCCCGTGCGCGCCGAGTCCGTGGAGGGGGAGCCGCCGGCCTGGTGCGACCCGTGGCCGGACATCGTCGGTGACAGCACGGCATACAGCGCGGTCGAGCGGCACCCGGGGGCGGACCGCGCCTGGCGCGAGCTCATCGTGCCGCGGGAGTCGCTCGAGGCGGCCGTCGCGGACCGGCCGCTGGCCGGCGTGTGGGCCGCGGAGGCGCTGCGCGTCGAGGCGTGGCGCCCGCGGCTGGGCTTCGAGACCGACCACCGCACCATCCCGCACGAGGTCGACTGGCTGCGCACGGCGGTGCACCTGCACAAGGGCTGCTACCGCGGGCAGGAGACCGTCGCCCGGGTGCACAACCTGGGCCGCCCGCCGCGCCGGCTGGTGTTCCTGCACGTCGACGGGTCCGGGCACACGCTCCCGGCCCGGGGCGCCGCCGTCTCGGTCGACGGTCGCGACATCGGCTTCGTCACCTCGGTGGCCCGCCACTACGAGGACGGCCCGATCGCCCTGGCGCTGGTCAAGCGCAACGTGCCGGTCGACGCGACCCTGAGCGTCGAGGGGCTGGCCGCGGCGCAGGAGGTCATCGTCACCCCCTGAGCGCCCGCTTTCAGGTGAGCGAGCGGTCCTTGTCGCGGGTCTCGCGGGGCTCCCGGCTGCCGCTGCGCAGGTCGAGCTGGCGCTCGGGGTCGCTGATCGAGGCGTAGCCGTCGCGGTAGTAGCTGTAGGCGTCGGCACCCTTGGTGGGCACCTTGTTGAGCACCATGCCCAGCACCCGGCCGTTGACCGCCTCGATGCTGGCGATCGAGCGGGACAGCTGCTCGCGGGTGGTCGAACCGGTGCCGACGACCACGACCGTGCCCCCGGTGACCGTGGACAGGACGGCGGCGTCGGTGACCGGCAGCAGCGGCGGGGCGTCGATGATGACGTAGTCGAACTTCGCCTCGAGCTGGCGCACCACCTCGAGCATCGCGGTGGAGCCGAGCAGCTCGCTGGGGTTGGGCGGGATCGGCCCGCAGCCGAGCACCCACACCTCGGTGTTGGCGAACCGCTGGAGCACGTCGCCGAGGTCGGCCTGGCCGATGAGCACGTTGGTCAGGCCGACCGAGCCCTCCATGCCCATGTAGTCGAGCATCCGGGGGCGGCGCAGGTCGCCCTCCACGACGCAGACCCGCGAGCCGGCCGCGGCCAGCGTGATGGCCAGGTTGGCCGTGGTCGTCGTCTTGCCCTCACCGGGCAGGGACGAGGTGAACACGATCGAGCGCGGCTGGTTGGCGGCGTCGACGAACTGCAGGTTGGTGCGCAGCGCCCGGAACGCCTCCGCGCGGGGGCTGTGCGGGTCGGCCTGCACGATGAGCGGCCGCTTCGCCGCGTCACTGTCCCAGGCGATGCCGCCGATGACGGTCGCGCCGGTCACCTGGGCGACGTCCTCGTCGTTCTTGATCGAGGTGTCCAGCAGGTCGCGCAGCAGCGCCAGGCCGAGGCCGACGAGCAGGCCGAGCACGACACCGAGGCCGATGTTGCGCACCGGCTTGGGGCTGACCGGGGACGTCGGCACGGTCGGGACGCGCATCACCGAGACCTTGACCGGGCTGGCGTCCGTGCCCTGGCCGCTGCTCGCCTCGATGCTGCGCACGGTCTTGGGGAACTGCTTGCCGAGGGCGTCGGCGATGCTGGCGGCCCGCTGGGGGTCGGTGTCGTCGACGGCGACCTCGATGAGCACCGTGTCCAGCGGCACCGTGGCGGTGATGTTCTTCGCCAGGGAGTCGGCGTCGGTCTTGAGCCCGAGCTGCTGGATGACCTGGTCGAGCACGACCGGCGAGGTGATGACGTCGGCATAGGACTTGACCCGCTGCTGCGTGAAGCTGCTGCCCTGGAGCAGCTGGGTGGTGTCCGAGCCGCCGGAGGTGGAGACGAACAGCTGCGTCTGGGCCTCGTAGACCCGGGGGCTCATCGTGGTGACCGCGGCCGCGCCGGCGATGACCAGCAGGGTGGCTGCAGCGATGACCCGCCACCGCTTCCGGATGACGCGGATGTAGTCGTGCAGCTCCACGGGTGTCTTCCCCTCGCCGGTGTTGGCAAAACACGGTCTTGCGTGGCACCGCTCCTGACGCTACAGCGGCCGCGCAATCCTGACATATCGACGACGCCCGGACGGGCTGTTCGGGCGGCGTGGCTGCGGCAGTTTGCCGAGCCCTGACCGGTGGTTGGATGTGCCCATGGTTGGGACCCTCATCACCGTCGCGCCCACGGGCGCCGAGACGGCCAAAGCCGACTGCCCGCAGCTGCCGACGACCCTCGAGGAGCTCGTCGAGACCGCGATCGCCTGCGAGGCCGCCGGTGCGAGCCTGATCCACCTGCACATCCGCGACGCCGACCACCAGCCGACGCTGGACCACGGGCTGCTCAAGGCCTCGGTCGAGGCGCTGCGCGAGCAGACCTCGCTGGTCATCCAGCTCTCGACCGGTGGCAGCGTGCACGACGCGCTCGAGCAGCGCTTGACCGTGCTCGAGGCGGAGCCCGACTCGTGCAGCCTGACCTGCGGAACGACGAACTTCGGCGACGACGTCTTCCTCAACCCGTGGGGCTTCATGAACCAGCTCTACGTCCAGGCCCAGGAGCGCGAGGTCGTGCCCGAGTTCGAGCTGTTCGACCTCGGCCACGTGGCGGCGCTGCGCCGGCTCATCGACACCCACGGCCTGCCCTACGGCGGCAAGGTCCACGTCGACTTCGTCACCGGCGTCCCCGGCGGCATGCCGGGCACCACCGCCGCGCTCATGGCCGGCGTCGCCGCCCTCCCGGAGGAGGTCACCTCGTGGTCGGCCACCGGCATCGGGCGCACGCACCTGCCGATCGC
>NZ_JBTCWL010000109.1:0-7825 GCF_054325275.1 Oryzihumus sp. | reverse complement strand
CGCCGGGGTCCAGCCGCACTCCGGGCTCCAGATCCCGTGTCCGGGCGCCCCCAGCCGCCACCGCGAGTCCGCCAGGCCGGCCCGCAGGGCGAGCTCGGCCACCTCCGGCAGCAACAGCGGCAGGAACGGGTGGGTCGCCGGGCCGCCGAGCAGCTCCACGACCCCGGCGTCGCGCAGCGACCGGAGCACCGGCGAGCCGCCGTGCCGCCAGCGGGTCTCGAGCTGCTCGGAGGCACGCCGTGCCTCCGCGAACTCGTATCGCGCGATGTCGCCGCGGTGCCCCTCCTGGCCGAGGCCCAGCTCGCGGCAGCGCATCTCCCACAGCCCGGCCCAAGTGCGGGCGTCGACCACGGCGGCGGGGTCGTCCAGCTGGGCGGCCAGCACCGGGGTCACCCCCAGCGTGAGCACGTCACGGTGCCCCTCGGCGGCGAGGGCGTCGAGCTCGGCCACGAGGGGGACGTAGCTCTCCACCCACGCCTGGTGCAGCCACTCCTCGCCCAGCGGCCAGACCCCGTGGTGGCGCACCCACGGCAGGTGCGAGTGCAGGACGAGGGCGAAGGAGCCGGGGACGGCGTCGGTCATCGGACGTGGCCCACCACGACGAGGTCGAGGCTGGCGTCGAGGGCCTCGCAGGAGAGGGTGAAGTCGGCCACGTCGACCCGCGCGACGAGGTCGGCCAGGGAAGGCTCCCAACCCTCCGGGGGACCGGCGAGCTGGGCCTCCGGGAGGCTGCCGTGCGCGGCCTCCCACGCCGTCAGGCGGGAGCCGTGGTGCAGGCCGAGCACCGAGTCCACCTCCAGAGTCTCGCCGACCAGCCCGGCCAGCTCCATCGCGTCGTACTCGCGCGTGTGGAACAGGTTCGCAGGCCGCTCGCGGCGGCCGAGCCCGGGGGAGAAGGTGAGCCGGTTCGGCGTGGACATGACGACCGTCGCCCCCGGTCGCCCGACCCGCGCCAGCTCGCCCAGCAGCTCGCGGGGAGTCCAGATGTGCTCGATCACCTGGAGTGACACGAGCACGTCAAAGCCGTTGTCCTGCAACGGGATCGACGTGAGTGGACCGCGCACGAACGAGCACCGCGACGACCCGTATGTGCCCCGCGCGTGCTCGACCGCCGCGGCGTCGTAGTCCACGCCGACGACCTCGGCCGCGTCCCACAGGCGGGCCATGGCGGCCACGCCGTATCCCTCGCCGGAGCCCGCGTCGAGCACCTGCCGCGGGGGCCGTGGCACGTAGTGGGGCAGGGCGGCATACACCGCCTCGTGGCGCCGGAACCAGTAGTTCTCCGCCGGTATGCCGGGCACCGTGCGCTCGCCGGTGATGCCCAGTTCGGGTGTGCCCACCGTCACCTCCATCGTGGTCGGCAGAATGCTACCGGCGGGTAACATCGTGGTGTCGGGCATCACGGGTCCGGGGCGTTCAATCCGCCCGGGCTGACTGTCAGGATGACCCGAGCAGAGAACCACACGAACCTACGGAAGAGGACGGCCTGCGACCATGAACATCGTCGTCTGCGTCAAGTACGTGCCCGACGCACAGTCGGACCGCACGTTCAACGAGTCCGACAACACCACCGACCGGGTGGGTGTCGACGGCCTGCTCTCTGAGCTCGACGAGTACGCCGTCGAGGAGGCCCTCAAGCTGGCCGAGGCCGGTGAGGGTGAGGTGACGGTCCTGACCGTCGGTCCGGACCAGGCCGCCGACGCGGTCAAGAAGGCCCTGCAGATGGGCGCCGACAAGGGCGTCCACGTCAACGACAAGGCGATCCACGGCTCCGACGCCGTCGCCACCTCGCTGGTCCTCGCCGAGGCCATCAAGAAGATCGGCGCCCCCGACCTGGTGCTCACCGGCATGGCGTCCACCGACGGCACCATGAGCGTCGTCCCGGCGATGCTCGCCGAGCGCCTCGGCCTGCCGCAGATCACCTTCGCCTCCGAGCTGACCGTCGAGGGCACCGCGGTGAAGATCCGCCGCGACGGCGACGCCGCCTCCGAGACCATCGAGGGCACGCTGCCCGCGCTGGTGTCGGTCACCGACCAGATCAACGAGCCGCGCTACCCGTCGTTCAAGGGGATCATGGCCGCCAAGAAGAAGCCGGTCGAGACGTGGTCGCTGGGTGACCTCGGCGTCGACGCCTCCCAGGTCGGCCTCGACGCCGCCTGGACCAAGGTCGAGTCCTTCCAGCAGCGCCCGCCGCGCCAGCAGGGCCAGATCGTCACCGACGAGGGTGACGGCGGCACGAAGCTGGCCGAGTTCCTGGCCGCGCAGAAGTTCATCTGACCGACCGGCACATTCTTCAGAAGGGAAACCACTACTCATGGCTGAAGTTCTCGTCCTGGTCGACCACGTCGACGGCGAGGTGCGCAAGACGACCTCCGAGCTGCTGACCATCGCCCGCCGCCTCGGCGAGCCGTCCGCCGTCTTCATCGGCACCGGTTTCGACGCCGCCAAGGAGGCCCTGGCTCAGTACGGCGCCGAGAAGGTCTACCGCATCGAGTCCGCCGACGTCACCGACTACCTCGTGGCCCCCAAGGCCGAGGCGCTGGCCCAGCTCGTCGCCTCCGCCTCCCCGGCCGCGGTGCTCATCCCCGCCAACGCCGAGGGCAAGGAGATCGCCGCGCGCCTGGCCATCAAGACCGAGTCGGGCCTCATCACCGACGCGGTCGACGTGCAGGCCGGTGAGGGCGGCGGCGTCTCCACGACGCAGTCGGTCTTCGCGGGCTCCTACACGGTCAGGGCGACCGTCACCAAGGGCACGCCGATCATCGCGGTGAAGCCGAACTCCGCCGCACCCGAGGCGGTCCCGGGCGCGGCCGCCGACGAGGTCGTCGACGTCACCGTCTCCGACGCCGCCAAGACGGCGAAGATCACCGACCGCCAGCCCAAGGCCGCCACCGGCCGTCCCGAGCTGACCGAGGCCGCGATCGTGGTCTCCGGTGGCCGTGGCACCGGCGGCGACTTCTCCAAGGTGGAGGACTTCGCCGACAGCCTCGGTGCCGCCGTGGGCGCCTCCCGCGCCGCGGTCGACGCCGGTTGGTACCCCCACACCAACCAGGTCGGCCAGACCGGCAAGCAGGTGTCCCCGCAGCTGTACGTCGCGGCGGGCATCTCCGGTGCCATCCAGCACCGGGCCGGCATGCAGACGTCCAAGACGATCGTCGCGGTCAACAAGGACGAGGAGGCGCCGATCTTCGAGCTCGTCGACTTCGGCGTCGTCGGTGACCTGTTCACCGTTCTGCCGCAGGCGACCGAGGCGGTCAAGGCCGCCAAGGGCTGAGCCACCCCACGTCACCGGCGCCCGGTCCGCGACTCGTTCGCGGGCCGGGCGCCGCGCTGTCCGCCTTGCTCAACCCCGGGTCGGCGGGGGAGTGGGTCGACTGCCGGGTGCCGCAGATGACCCTGGCGCGGGACGACGCCACGTGGGTGGACACCGACGGGGTGCGCTGGCTCAACCCCGAGATCGTGCTGCTGTTCAAAGCCAAGCACCTGCGCGCGAAGGACCGTGCCGACTTCGCGGCCGCCCTGCCGCTGCTCGGTGAGGACCAGCGGGCCTGGCTGGTGCGAGCGCTGGCGTGGGCCCACCCGGGGCACGCGTGGCTGGCACGGGCTGGAGGGGGAGGCGGACACCCGCCATACCGGCCTGGAGGGGCTCCCTTCGATCGACAGGGCGCGCCGGCACTCGCACGGACGCTCACGGGAGGACAGTGACAGAGGGGGTGATGGCCACCAGACTTGAGCCAGGTCGCCCGGAGGGTGGCCGTCAGGAGCCGAGCGAGGTGACGGGACGGTGGATCGCCGGGCCTACCTGCTCCACCAGGTCCACCCGGCGAAACTCGCCACGGACTGTGCCGCCGACGCCGTGTCGACCTGGCTGATGTGGCGGGGTCGGCCCCGGACGGCCCTGTTCGTCGCGCACCTCTTGGCCGCGGTGGCCTCGACCGCCGTGTCGCGGCGCGACCTCTCGGCGCTGGGGGCGACCCGGCGGGGCGCCTACGTGCTGCACCACATGCCGCCGTCCGCCCAGGCCGTGCGCTACCTGGGCCAGCTCGTCGCCTGGCAGGCGGCCTACCGCCACCGCCCGTGGGGCGTCGCGCTCGGGCACGTGGTCGTCGCGGCCGGCTGGTCCCACGGGCTGGTCGCGCGGGCGCTGCCCTCGTCGGGGAGAGGGGCGGTCGCCGGGTCGCCGTAGACTTTGCGGGTGCGCGACTCCTTTGCCTACCTCGACCATGCGGCGACGACGCCGATGCTGCCCGAGGCCATCGCGGCGATGAGCGCGCAGATGGCCGTCGTCGGCAACGCCTCCTCGCTGCACACCTCCGGTCGTCAGGCCCGCCGCGTCGTCGAGGAGTCGCGCGAGGCGATCGCCCAGGCGCTGGGCGCCCGCCCCTCCGAGGTGCTGTTCACCTCCGGCGGCACCGAGTCCGACAACCTCGCGGTCAAGGGCACGTTCCTCGCCCGGCGCGAGGCCGACCACCGTCGCGTCCGGCTGCTCGTCAGCGCCGTCGAGCACCACGCCGTGCTGGACTGCGTGGACCACCTCGTCACGCACGAGGGGGCCAAGGTCACCTGGCTGGAGGTCGACGCGCTCGGCCGGGTGCACGCCGGGACGGTGCGCGCCGCGATCGAGGCCGACCCCGAGTCGGTCGCCCTCGTCAGCGTCATGTGGGCCAACAACGAGGTCGGCACCGTGCAGCCCGTGGCCGAGATCGCCGCGGTCGCCCACGAGTTCGGTATCCCGGTCCACACCGACGCGGTCCAGGCCCTCGGGCAGGTGCCGGTGGACTTCGCGGCCAGCGGCGTCGACCTGATGACGGTCACCGGCCACAAGGTCGGCGGACCCCTGGGCGTCGGTGCGCTGGTGGCCCGCCGCGACGCGCGCCTCATGCCGCTGAGCCATGGCGGCGGGCAGGAGCGCCAGGTGCGCAGCGGCACCCTCGACGTGCCGGCGATCCGCGGGTTCGCGGTCGCCGTCGAGGCCGCCACGGCGCGGCTGGACACCGAGGCGCCCCGGCTGGTCGCGCTGCGTGACGCGCTGGTCGCTGGCGCCCTCGCCGCCGGCTTCGACATCACGGTCAGCGGGGACTTCGAGCCCGGCGACGGCGTGCGCCGCCTGCCCGGCAACGCCCACCTGCTCGTGCCCGGCTGCGACGGCGACTCCCTGCTCTACCTGCTCGACGCGGCCGGGGTGGAGTGCTCCACCGGCTCGGCCTGCCAGGCCGGGGTCCCCCAGCCCAGCCACGTGCTGCTGGCCATGGGCGTCTCCGAGCAGGACGCCCGCGGGGCGCTGCGGCTGACCCTGGGCCACACCTCCACCGAGGCAGATGTGCAGGCCTTCCTCGACGCGCTCCCGGCAGCGGTCGAGCGGGCGCGCCGGGCGCAGGCGGCGACCTCCTCGAGGCGGCCGGCCTGATGCGGGTCGTCGCCGCGATGAGCGGGGGCGTCGACTCCGCGGTCGCCGCCGCCCGCATGCTCGACGCCGGCCACGACGTGGTCGGTGTCCACCTCGCGCTGTCCCAGAGCGCTGCCACCCTGCGCGAGAGCGCCCGCGGCTGCTGCACCATCGAGGACGCGGGTGACGCGCGCCGGGTCGCCGACATGCTCGGCATCCCCTTCTACGTCTGGGACATGGCCGCCCGGTTCAAGGACGACGTGGTCGAGGACTTCGTGGCGGAGTACTCCGCCGGGCGCACCCCCAACCCGTGCCTGCGCTGCAACGAGAAGATCAAGTTCGCCGCCCTGCTCGACAAGGCGCTTGCGCTCGGCTTCGACGCCGTCGCCACCGGGCACTACGCCCAGGTCGTCGAGCGACCGGACGGCACCCGCGAGCTGCACCGCGCCGTCGACATGGCCAAGGACCAGTCCTACGTGCTCGGCGTGCTGACCGAGGACCAGCTCGCCTGCTCCTTCTTCCCGCTGGGTGACACGACCAAGCCGCAGATCCGCGAGGAGGCGGCCGAGCGCGGGTTCTACGTCGCGAAGAAGCCCGACAGCCACGACATCTGCTTCATCGCCGACGGCGACACGAAGAAGTGGCTGACCCAGCGGCTGGGGGAGCAGCCCGGCGACATCGTCGACACCGACGGCACCGTCGTGGGCCGGCACCAGGGTGCCTATGCCTACACCGTGGGCCAGCGCCGCGGCCTGGCCCTGGGCCGTCCGGCCGCCGGCGGGCAGCCGCGCTACGTCGTGGAGGTCCGGCCGGGCACCAACACCGTCGTCGTCGGAACCGCCGACCTGCTGGGCGTCGACGCCCTCGTGGGCGACCATGCGCGCTGGTGCGGGCCGGCCCCCGACGGGGTCGTGTCCGTGGGGGCGCAGGTGCGCGCCCACGGCGAGGAGGTCCCCGCGACCGCGTGGGCCGACGGCGACCAGGTGCACGTGCGGCTCGAGCGCCGCCTGCGCGGCGTCGCCCCCGGCCAGTCGGTGGTCCTGTATGACGGGACCCGGGTCGTCGGGTCAGCCACCATCAGCGCTGCGAGCCTGACCCGTCACACCGCAGAGGCTGGCTCGTCCTGACGCGGACGTGTCGGCCGGGCCCGACCCGGGTCGACCGTGCGGATCCGGCCATCGTGCAGCAGGATCCAGCCGTCGTGACCGCGGCCGACGCCGGGGTGGACAGCGGTGTCCCCGGTGCCGGTTAGGCTCCCCGCGTGAGCAGAGCGAGCGGCATCGGGTCCTGGCCGGGCACCTCCATCCGCGAGGCCCTGGCGGTCGTTCGCGACCTGCTCGCCGACGCGCACCTGCCCTACCTGCCCGAGCTGCCCGCTCGTGGCCCCGGCGCCGACATGGTCGGCCGTGCAGCAGGCCTGCTGGTCGACCTGCACGTGGACCTCCAGCCGGCAGGCTGGCGCCTGGTCGACCGGCCCGGTCGTGACGCGTCCCGCACGTCCGCGCTGCTGCGCGAGGACCTCGACGAGCTGGCCGAGGCCTTCGACGGCTACACCGGCGAGCTCAAGGTCCAGGTCTGCGGGCCGTGGACGCTGGCCTCCTCCGTGTCGCTGACGCGAGGAGAGCGCGCCGTGGCCGACGAGGGCGCCTGCCGCGACCTGGTCGCCTCGCTCGCCGAGGGGCTGCGCCAGCACCTCGTCACGCTCGAGCGTCTGGTGCCCGGCGCTTCGTTCGTGGTCCAGGTCGACGAGCCGGGCCTGCCGGCCGTGCTGGCCGGGTCGCTGCCGACGGCGTCCGGCTTCGGCCGGATCCGGGCGGTCGACCCGCAGGTCGCCGCCGCCGGGCTGCGTGACGTCCTCGCGGCCGCAGGGGAGCGGCCCACCGCCGTCCACTGCTGCGCGCCGGCGGTGCCGCTGCCGCTGCTGCGCTCGACCGGGGCGCGCGCGGTGTCGCTGGACACTTCGCTGGTGCGCTCCGCCGGCTGGGAGTCGATCGCGGCGACCGTCGAGGACGGCGTCGGGCTGTGGGCCGGGCTGGTGCCCACCGACGACGAGCAGCCGCGGGCCACCGAGCTGGCCGGTCGCCTCGTCTCCGCCTGGCGGGGCGTGGGGCTGCCGCTGTCCGGCCTGGCCGAGGTGACGGTCACCCCGGCGTGCGGCCTGGCCGGGCTCACACCACAGGGGGCCCGCGACGTTCAACGGGCGACCGTGCACATCGCGCAGGAGCTGACCGAGAGATCCGGGGGCTGAGAACCATGACCGCACTGACCCGCCCGCTGCCGGGCCCCGCCGCACCGCCTGCCCCGACCACCCGGGTGCCCTGGCAGGCCAAGTTCCTGGCCCTGTCCGTCATCTGGGGCTCGAGCTTCCTGTTCATGAAGGTCGGGCTGCGCTCCCTGGCGCCGCTGCAGATCTCCGGGTTCCGCATCCTCAGCGGGGCG
>NZ_JBTCWL010000108.1:0-8407 GCF_054325275.1 Oryzihumus sp. | reverse complement strand
GCCCCCCACGTGGGGTGGTGCTGGGTCAGGGCTTGAGGTGGTGCTCCGCCGGGATGTCCTCGTCGCGGTAGAGCGGCGCGGACTCCTCCCCACCGGGGGTGTTCTCCACGGCGACGTTGCCGACGGCGATGACCGCACCGTCCGCGCGGGCGCGCAGGTCGGGGGTGGCCAGGGCCCGGGCCAGGTGGTAGGCGCCGATGGTGACGATCGTGCCGAGCGCGATGCCCGAGAGCGTGAAGTCCTTGGTGAAGACCAGGCTCGTGTTGCCGATCGCGATGATGATGCCCGCGGCGACGGGAACCAGGTTGAGCGGGTTCCCGAAGTCGACGTTGTTCTCCTTCCAGATCTTCGCGCCGAGCAGGCCGATCATGCCGTAGAGCACGACGGTGATGCCGCCGAGCACGCCACCGGGGGTGGCCGAGACGAGTGCGCCGAACTTGGGCGAGAAGCCGAACAGGATCGCGACGCCCGCGGCGACGAAATATGCCGCTGTGGAGTAGACGCGGGTGGCCGCCATGACGCCGATGTTCTCGGCGTACGTCGTGGTCGGGGAGCCACCGATGGAGGTCGCGATGACCGTGCCGACGCCGTCCGCGGCGATCGCGCGGCCCATCATCGGGTCGAGGTCGGCCCCGGTCATCTCAGCGACGGCCTTGACGTGGCCGGTGTTCTCGGCGATCAGGGCGATCACGGCAGGGAGCACCAAGAGGATGAAGGTGATGTTGAAGCTCGGCAGGTGCCAGCCGACGACGCCTGTGGCCGCGTCGGTGTGCGGCGGGAAGCCCAGCCACGAAGGACAGGCGGAGCCGTCGGCGAGCTTGGTGCCCGGGGTGCATGTGACCTTGGTCCAGTCGACCCGCCAGTGCGTGTCGACCTTGCCGGCCGCGGCGTTGTAGGACGTGATCTGGCCGAAGCCCCGGTCGAAGAGCCACGACAGGACGTAGCCGAGGATCAGGCCCAGGAAGATGGCGATACGGCCGATGAACCCGCGCAGGCCCACGCTCATGGCGATCACGGCCACCATGACGATCAAGGCGATCCACTGGTCCTGCGGCCAGTAGATGGTGGCGACGACCGGGGCCAGGTTGAACCCGATCAGCATGACCACGGCGCCGGTGACGACCGGGGGCAGCACCTTGTGCACGACCGCGGAGCCCACGTAGTGCACGGCGACGCCGACGAGAGCCAGCACCACGCCGGCGACGAGGATGGCCCCGGTGACGCTCGGCGCGATGACCGCGGCGTTGGCCTTGGGGTTGCTGGCCTTGATCTGCAGTCCGATGGCCACGACGCCGCCGACGAAGGAGGCGCTGGTGCCGAGGTAGCTGGGCACCTTGCCGTTGACGATCAGCAGGAAGCAGATCGTCGCGATGCCGCTCATCATGATCGCGAGCTGGGGGTTCAGCCCCATGATCAGCGGGAAGACGAACGTGGCGCCGAACATCGCGACCACGTGCTGAGCTCCGAGCCCTACGGTCTTCCCCCACGAGAGCCGCTCATCGGGCGCCACGACGTCGGTCGGACCCATGATCCGACCGTCACCGTGCAGTTTCCAACCCAACGCCATCAGGTCCTCCTTGTATGCGCCACAGGGCGTGGCACGGATCACGCCGGGCGGCGCAATGCGTGAACGCTAGGCCCAGCGTGGGGGCGCCGCTTGGTGATTTGTTGACAGTCACACGGCGTGTCGGTTGGTCACAGTTGTGGCGCCGGGGGACGAATCGGCTCAGATCCCACGCATCTGGACGACCTGCAGTGCCAGCGAGAGGGTCAGGCGCAGGTTGGGGTCGCTGGTGAACGGGCCGAGCATCCGCTCCAGCTTCACGATGCGGTAGCGCAGCGTGTTGTAGTGGAAGTGCAGGATCCGCGCCGTCTCGGCCACGTTGAGGTTGGTGTCCAGCAGCACCGAGAGGGTGGTGCGCAGGTCGGCGTTCTCCGGGGTGTCGTTGGTGACCAGCTCCCCGAGCGCCTCGGCCACGAAGCTGCGCAGCTCGGCGGTGTCGGGCACCAGGGACAGCAGGCGGAAGATGCCGAGGCCGTCGAAGTGCGTCAGTGCCGAGGGGCCGTGCATCTGCCGGCCGACGCTGACCGCCTTGCACGCCTGCTCGTAGGCCTGGGGCAGCTGGTCGGCGGAGTCGATCGGCCGGGAGATCCCGGTGGAGAAGGACCGTCGCCCACCGCCGCCGTCACCGCTGACGACGCGCACCATCTCGCGCACCGTCCGGCTGATCGACTCGGTGTCGGCGTCGTCGGGGACGCCGAGCACACTGACGACCTCCTGGCTGAAGCCGACCACCGGGGCCCGCTCGTCGCGGACCCGGACCACCTGGTGCCACGCGGTGGCGAACCGGTCCTGCAGCGAGCGCACCTCGTCGCGGCTCAGCCCGCGCGGGGTGGCGTGCGGGTCGGTCTCGGCGACGACGACCACCATCCGGCGGCCGATGTCCCAGCCGAGGGAGTCGGCGTGCGCGGTGACCCGTTCGGCCGACCCGGCGCGACCGGCGAGGGCGTCCCGCAGGAAGTCGGCCTGGTACTTGCTCTCGACCGCCGAGACCGCCTGGGCCTTGGTGATGGCCAGCGCCGCGACGGTGGCCGCCCGCTCGAGGGTGTGCACGTCGTCCGCGGTCAGCTCGTGCGTGGCGTTGAACGCCACGAGCCGGCCGTGGTCCAGGGCTCCGGCCACGATGCGCACCACCGCCCGCCGGGCCCGGTCCCCACCGGGTGCCCGCGCCCCCACCGGCTCGCCCTCGACGAGGAACCGGCCGGTCGGGTCGAAGCAGTCCAGCGCCAGCGCGCCGGCGAGGTCCTCGTCGGTGGCGCCCGCGCTGGCACGCACCCGGCCGTCCGCGGTGGTGACCATCACTGCGCCGCCGAGGATGCCGGCGAGCTCCTCGCACAGCCGGTCCAGGCCGCCGCCGGTGAGGACGATCTGGACCAGTGCCCGGTGGGCGTCCTCGGCCCGGGCGAGCATCGCCGCCTGCCGGTTGAGCACCTCGGTCAGGACGTGGTTGATGATGTCGTCGAACCCGACGTCGTCGGGCAGGGCGATGACCGGCAGGCCGAGCCGGTCGGCCTCCTCCAGCATCGCCGCGGGCAGCTCGGACAGGTAGCGGCCGACCTTGACCGCGACGCCGGCCAGCCCGCGCGCGGCGAGCTCGCTGACGAGCACGGGCAGGCTGTGCGGCACCCCTCGCAGGGGGTACCCGGTGGTGAGCAGCAGCTCCTGGGGCTTGACCCAGGGCAGGATGTCCGGCACCTCCATGACGTTGAGGCGGCTGACCAGCCGGTCGAGCCCGGCGTGACCGGCCAGCACCCGCGCCCCGCTCAGGCACTCCAGCTCCAGCACGGTGCCCAGGCTCAGCCCGGGACCGGGCACCCCGAAGGCACCCTGCGCTGGCAACTCCCGGTCAACAAGGGCCGAATCCTTGGCAACATTGCCCATGCTCGGGACTGTACCCGCGGCGTTAGCGTCGCCGAAGGGCACCCAACGACCCACCGGTGGCACGCGGGGCCCGGACGCCCGCCGGTCCCGACAGGACAGGAACTCCCCGTGACGCCTCAGGCTCCGCCGCCTTCGATGCTCGGCGCCGCCTCACCCCTCACCTGGGACCTGCTCGCCGGCCGGGAGCGGGAGGCCACGGTACTGGCGGCCTTCCCCACCGCGGTCTACCTGCGTGCCGGGGACCACCACGAGGTGCTCCCCGTCGTCTCGAGCGACGCGCTGATGCTGCCCACCGCACTGCGCCTGCCGCTGCCGGCTGACGACCTGGTCTGGGGCCTCGCCGCGGGCGACACCGTCACCCTGGGCCGGGGGATGCTGCGCCTGCCCGGGTGGGGGATCCGGGTGGTCCGGCAGTGGCGCCCGGCGCAGGTCCGCCCCCTCACCCACCGGGTCGCCGGGCACCTGCTTCTGGCCGCGGCAGCCGTGATGGCGCCGCGCGGGCTCGACGCCGACCTCGCCGACCGGGCCGGGTTCACCCTGCGCGCCGCGCTGCGCGGCGACGCGGCGACGGCCACCTCCCTGGTCGACGGCCTGGTCGGGTCCGGACGTGGCCTGACCCCGAGCGGTGACGACGCGCTGTGCGCGGTCCTGCTCGTGCTCCACGGCGTCGGCTCGCTGACCGGCCTGCGGGTCGCGTCCGCCGCGACCGCCGCCCGCCGGCACGCGACGACCAGCCTGTCCGCGTCGCTGCTCGACGCGGCCGCCGGAGGGTATGCCGTGCCGCAGGTCGCCGCGCTCGTCACCGACGCGCTGCGCGGCGACGAGACCGCGACGGCGACCGCCCTCGAGGACGTGCTGGCCATCGGCCACTCCTCCGGACGCGACCTCGCAGCCGGCCTGGCCGGCTGCCTGCGCGTCCTCGCCCTGCTGCCCCACGCCGTGCCGCGACCCGCGGCACCCGAACCCGCACCCGAACCCGCCGGAAGGGACCTCCCGTGACCGATCTTGTCGAGGTGCGCCGCGGCGCCTACTACGACTCGGTGAGCCTGATGCAGGTCTCCCGGGCCGTCGGTGCGGCCCCGGGCGTCAGCGCGGCGCTCGTGGCCATGGCCACCGAGCTCAACACCGACCTCCTGGCTGGCATGGGCTTCACGCTCGGCGAGCCGGTGGGCCCCAACGACATGCTCGTGGCGATCCGGGGCGAGGACGAGGCTGCCGTCGACGCCGGCCGCTCGGCCCTGGACGCCGCGCTGGCGGGCCTGAAGGCCGCCGGTGCCCAGGCCGGCGGGTTCGGCGACGCCCCGCCGCCGCGCACCCTCGGCTCGGCCGCCGCGGTCACCGGCGCCAACCTGGCGCTGATCTCGGTCCCGGGCCGCAACGCCTTCGTCGACGCCATGGACGCGGTCCGCTCCGGGATGTCGGTCGTGCTCTTCTCCGACAACGTCGGCGTCGAGGAGGAGGTCGCGCTCAAGGACGCCGCCCGTGAGGCCGACGTGCTGGTCATGGGCCCCGACTGCGGCACCGCGGTCGTCGGCGGCGTGGCCCTGGGCTTCGCCAACGCCGCCCGCGCCGGCTCGGTCGGCCTCGTCGCGGCCTCCGGCACCGGCGCCCAGCAGGTCATGTGCCTGCTCGACGCCGCCGGCGTGGGGATGAGCCACTGCCTCGGCGTGGGCGGCCGCGACCTGTCCTCCCCCGTGCAGGGACGCTCCACCAAGCAGGCCCTCGCCGCCCTGGCCGCCGACCCGGCCACCGAGTCGGTCATCGTCGTCTCCAAGCCCCCGGCCGCCGAGGTGCTCGAGGACGTTCGGGCGTATGCCGCGTCGCTGGGCAAGCCGGTCCACTGGGCCACCCTGGGCGCCGGCCGCCCCGACCTCACCGCGGCCGTGGAGGCCGCGCTGGAGGGCGAGGGGCACGGCATACCGCAGTGGCCGAGCTGGCCGGCCCCCACCCAGGAGTCGCCGGTGCCCGGTGCGCTGCGCGGGCTGTTCTGCGGCGGCACCCTGGCCGACGAGGCGATGCTCGTCGCCGCCGAGGTGCTCGGCCCGATCCGGTCCAACATCCCGCTGTCGCCCGAGCTGGCCCTGGGGCCGGACCTGCGCAGCGACTCCCACCTGGTCATCGACTTCGGCGACGACGGCCTGACCCAGGGCCGGGCCCACCCGATGATCGACCCGTCGCTGCGGCTGGAGCGGATCGCCGCCGAGGGCGCCGACCCGACCTGCGGGGTCCTGCTGCTCGACCTCGTCCTGGGCTTCGGCTCGCACAGCGACCCGGCCGGGGAGCTCGCCGAGGCCGTCGAGGGCGCGCGCAAGGCCGCCGCCGACGGGGGCCGCACGCTGCCCGTCGTGGTGTCCCTGACCGGTGTCGAGTCCGACCCGCAGGGCCTGAGCGCCTGCGCGAAGACGCTGCAGGCCGCGGGCGCGTCGGTGTTCCTGTCCAACGCCCAGGCCACGCGCCACGCCCTGTCCCTGCTCGCCGACGCCCAGGCCTGAGAAGGAGTTTCGATGACCGACACCACCACGCCCCTGCACGGCCTGCTGTCCGGCGAGCCCTCTGTCGTCACCGCCGGCGTGGGGCTGTTCGCCGACGCGCTGCGCGCCCAGGCGGCACAGGTCACCGAGGTCGACTGGCGCCCCCCGATGGACGGCACCGAGGCCGACCTGGCCCGGGTCATGGCCGACCCGCGGCGGGAGGAGGCCAACCGCACCGCTGTCTCCCGGCTCATGGCCGCCGGCGCCGAACTGGTTGACGTGCGCCCGGCCAGCGAGGCCCTGGGCATGGAGAAGGGCGTCTTCTTCCACGCCGGCCCGCCGATCACGTGGGACCGCGCATCCGGGCCGCTGAAGGGCGCGCTCATCGGCGGCATGCTCTTCGAGGGCCTGGCCGACAGCCCCGAGGAGGCCGAGAAGCACCTGGCCTCCGGTGACGTCACCCTCGACCCCTGCCACCACCACCACGCGGTCGGCCCGATGGCCGGTGTGGTCTCGCCGTCGATGTGGATGTTCGAGCTGCGCGACCCGGTGCACGGCGGCCGGGCCTGGTGCTCCCTCAACGAGGGGCTGGGCAAGGTGCTGCGCTACGGCGCCTATGGCCCGGAGGTGATCGAGCGGCTGCAGTGGATGGCCAACGTGCTGGGACCGTTGCTGCAGAAGGCGGTTCGCGCCCACGGTCCGGTGGACATCAAGGCGATCATCGCCCAGATGCTGCAGATGGGCGACGAGGGCCACAACCGCAACCGGGCCGGGACGTTGATGTTCCTGCGCGACATCCTCCCGTCGCTGATCACCGCCGACGCCCCCTCCTCCGACCTCGCCGAGGCGGTGCGGTTCATGGGCGCCAACGACCACTTCTTCCTCAACCTCGACATGCCGGCCTGCAAGCTGGCCACCGACGCGGCACGGGACGTGCCCGGCTCGACCATGGTCGTCACGATGGCGCGCAACGGCACCGACTTCGGCATCCAGGTCTCCGGCACCGGCGACGAGTGGTTCACCGGCCCGGCCAACACCCCGGAGGGCTTGTTCCTGGGCTCCTACGGCCCGGAGGACGCCAACCCCGACATCGGCGACTCGGCGATCACCGAGACCGCGGGCATCGGCGGCTTCGCCATGGCGGCGGCCCCGGCGATCGTGCGCTTCGTCGGCGGCGACGTCCCCCTGGCGCTGCGGGCGACGCGGTCGATGTACGAGATCACGCTGGACGAGCACCCCTCGTTCCAGGTGCCGATCCTGGAGTTCCGCGGCACCCCGAGCGGCATCGACGTCACCAAGGTCGTGCGCACCGGGATCCTGCCGCAGATCAATACCGGCATGGCTGGGGCGGTCGCCGGCACCGGGCAGGTCGGCGCCGGCCTGGTCACCCCGCCGGAGCAGTGCTTCCCCGCCGCACTGGCCGCGCTGGCCAAGGCGGTGCCGGACACCGTCTGACCGTCTTTGCGCAACCAGGTGCTGCTGGACCGGCCGGTTTCGGCGGGTCCAGCAGCACTTTTGTGCGCAAAGCGGGGGGCTGCGGCGTCAGGACGGCAGGTCGGCCGGGACGTCGATGTCCCGCCACGGCCCGAGGTCACCGCACTCCACCGGTGTGACCAGCCCGGGGTGCTCACGCAGCCAGGCCCGCGCGCCCTCGTCGCCGTGCACCGCGTCGGCCACCTCCGCCCACACCTCGCGCAGAAGCCCCACCGGGGTCCGCTGCTGCCCCCGGTATGCCGCGACGGCGGCGGTCGCTCCGTCGGCCAGGGCCGCGACCACCCGGCGCAGGTGCTCTGCCCCCACGCCGGGGGTGTCGACGAGGGTCACCACGAGGGCGTCGATGTCCGGGCGTTCCCCGACCTCGGCCAGTCCGACGCGCAGCGAGGACGCCTGGCCGCTGTCCCACTCGGGGTTGTCCGCCACGACGACCTCGGGGGTCTGCAGCTGGTCGCTCCCGGCCAGCGGCTCCGGTTCGACTGGTGCCGCGCCGGTGACCACGACGACCGGGTCGAGCCCGGCGTGGGCACAGGCCTCCACCGCGAGGTCGACCAGCCGACGGCCGTCGAGCTCCACCTGGGCCTTCGGCCGGCCCAGCCGGACCCCGGCGCCCGCGGCGAGCACCACGCCGGCGACCTTCACGGCACGCTCAGTGACGGCTTGGACGCGGGGTCGCGGTGGATCCGGCCGTCGAGGTCGCTGAGCCGGCGGCCGGTGCCACCCCAGCGGGCCGCGATGACCTCGGCGGCGATCGAGATCGCCGTCTCCTCGGGCGTGCGCGACCCCAGGTCGAGGCCGATCGGGCCGTAGAGCCGGGCCAGCTCGGCCTCGGTCACGCCGCGCTCGCGCAGCTCGGACTGCCGGGCCGCGTGGGTGCGCCGGGAGCCCATGGCGCCGACGTAGCCGGCAGGGCTGCGCAGGGCGACCTCGAGGAGCGGGACGTCGAACTTGGGGTCGTGGGTGAGCACCGTCAGCACGGTGCTCTGCTCGACGCGGCCGG
>NZ_JBTCWL010000107.1:0-8442 GCF_054325275.1 Oryzihumus sp. | reverse complement strand
GCCCCGGACTCGCGCAGCGCCGCGTCGACGCGCAGCATCGCGAGCTTGATGATGTCGGCCGCCGACCCCTGGATGGGGGCGTTGAGCGCCATCCGCTCGGCACCCTCGCGGCGCTGGCGGTTGTCGGACGTGAGGTCGGGCAGGTAGCGCCGGCGCCCGAGCATCGTCTCGGTGTAGCCGGTGCGGCGGGCCTCCTCGACGACGTCACGCAGGTAGTCACGCACCCCGCCGAACCGCGCGAAGTACTCGTCCATCAGCCCCTTGGCCTCGTCGGTGCCGATCCCGAGCTGCTTGGACAGCCCGAACGCGGACAGGCCGTAGGCCAGGCCATAGGACATCGCCTTGACCTTGGCCCGCATCTCGGCGGTGACGTCCTCCGGCGCCACCGCGAACACCCGCGAGCCGACGAACCGGTGCAGGTCCTCACCGGTGCGGAAGGCCTCGATCAGGCCCTCGTCACCGGAGAGGTGGGCCATGATCCGCATCTCGATCTGGCTGTAGTCGGCCGACATCAGCGACTCGTAGCCCTCGCCGACGACGAAGACCGACCGGATCCGGCGGCCCTCCTCGGTGCGGATCGGGATGTTCTGCAGGTTGGGGTCGGTCGAGGACCGCCGGCCCGTCGCCGCGATGGTCTGCTGGTAGGTCGTGTGGATCCGGCCGTCGTCGGCGACCGACTTGATCAGCCCCTCGACGGTGACCCGCAGCCGGGTGGAGTCCCGGTGGCGCAGCAACGCCTCGAGGAAGGGGTGCTCGGTCTTGGCGTAGAGGTCGGTCAGCGCGTCGGCGTCGGTGGTGTAGCCGGTCTTGGTGCGCTTGGTCTTGGGCATGCCGAGCTGGTCGAACAGCACCACCTGCAGCTGCTTGGGCGAGCCGAGGTTGATCTGCTGCCCGCCGATCGCGTCGTAGGCGTCCTCCTGCGCCTCGCGCACCTTGGCGGCGAAGTCGGCCTCGAGGGCCGTGAGGGCGTCGACGTCGGCGGCGATGCCGACCCGCTCCATGCGCGCGAGCACGTCGACCAGCGGCAGCTCGATCTGCTCGATGAGCGAGGCGCCCCCGGTGGCCTGCAGCTGGGTGTCCAGGGCCGCGGCCAGGTCGAGCACCGCCCGGGCGCGGACCATGGCCTCGTCGGCCTCGGCTGCGCCGTCGGCGGCGAAGTCGAGCAGCCCCTGCCCGCCGGTCTCGGCCTCGGCCCGCAGCTCCCGGTTGAGGTTGCGCAGCACGAGGTCGGCCAGGTCGTAGGACCGCTGGTCGGGGCGCACGAGGTAGGCCGCGAGCGCGGTGTCGCTGGTGACCCCGGCCAGGGTCAGTCCGCGGGCGGCGAGCGCCTGGACCGGGCCCTTGGCGTCGTGCAGCGCCTTGGGCCGGCCCGGGTCGGCCAGCCAGGCGGCGAGCGCCTGCTCGGCAGCCTCGTCGAGCGTGGTCAGGTCGAGGTATGCCGCGTGGTCGCCGGCCGTGGCGATGGCCAAGGCGTCCACGTCGCCGGTGCCCCGGGCCCAGCGCCCGACGACGTGCACGCCGACCCGGGCGCCCGGCCCGGCGTGCTCCTGCAGCCAGCCCGGGACCTCGGCGGGGGCCAGCACGACGCCGTCGACCTCGAAGCCGGAGTCGGCCTCCTCCTCGACGGACTCCAGGGTCGCGAACAGCCGGTCGCGCAGGACCCGGAACTCCAGCCCGTCGAAGACCTGGTGCACCTTCTCGCGGTCCCACGGCCTGCGGGCCAGATCGTCGACGGTCAGCCCGAGGTCGAGGTCGCCGACGAGCTGGTTGAGCCGGCGGTTGCGCAGCACGCCGTCGAGGTGCTCGCGCAGCGACTCCCCCGCCTTGCCCTTGATCTCGTCGACGTGGGCGACGACGCCGGTCAGGTCGCCGTAGAGGCCGATCCACTTGGCGGCGGTCTTGGGGCCGACCCCGGGCACGCCGGGCAGGTTGTCGGAGGACTCCCCCACCAGCGCCGCGAGGTCGCTGTAACGCTCGGGGGGCACGCCGTACTTGGCCTCGACGGCGGCCGGGGTCATGCGGGCCAGGTCGGAGACGCCCTTGACGGGGTAGAGCACGGTGACGTCGTCACGCACCAGCTGCAGCGCGTCGCGGTCACCGGAGCAGATGAGCACCTCCATGCCCTCGGCCCGCGCCTGCGCGGTCAGCGTGGCGATGACGTCGTCGGCCTCGAAGCCCTCGACCTCGACGTAGGGGATGTGCAGGGCGTCGAGCACCTCGTGCAGCAGCGACACCTGCCCCTTGAACTCCGACGGCGTCGCCGAGCGGCCCGCCTTGTACTCGGCGTACTCCTCCGTGCGGAAGGTCTGCCGGGACACGTCGAAGGCGACCGCGACGTGCGTGGGCTGCTCGTCGCGCAGCACGTTGATCAGCATCGACGTGAAGCCGTAGACCGCGTTGGTGCTCTGGCCGGTCGAGGTCGAGAAGTTCTCGACGGGCAGGGCGAAGAAGGCGCGGTAGGCCAGCGAGTGACCGTCGAGGAGCAGGAGTCGGTTCACGCATGGCAGCCTATTGCCACCGACGGACACACAGACGGGCAGGCACACCACCATGGACCACGCAGCACCGCAGGACCGCGTCGTCGCCGGGCTCAACGCGATGAACGCCGGCACGCTCGGCGAGCGGATGGAGATCGAGTTCCTCGAGGCCTCCCCCGAGCGCGTCGTGGCGCGCATGCCGGTCAAGGGCAACACCCAGCCCTACGGCCTGCTCCACGGCGGCGCCAGCGTCGTGCTCGCCGAGACGGTCGGCTCGATCGGCGCCGCGCTGCACGCCGGGCAGGACCGCATCGCCGTCGGGCTGGACATCAACGCCACCCACCACCGGGCGGCCCGCGACGGCTACGTCACCGGCACCGCGACCGCCCTGTCCCTGGGCAACACCCTGGCGTCCTACGACGTGACCATCACCGACGAGGACGGCCGGCGGGTCTGCACCTCACGGATCACCTGCCTGATCCGCCCCAAGGCGCCCGGCGCCTGAGCGCCCCCTCCCCGAGCAGGTATGACGAGGGGGTTCCGTCCCGGTCGGGACGGACCCCCTCGTCGTGGGTGCGGTGGGCGTGCTGCCGGTCAGCCGACGAGCTGGCGGTCGCTCATCCGGCCGGTGCGGGCGCGCAGGGAGCGGCGGCGCTGCTGGAGCACGAGCTCGAGGCCGCCACGGTGCTCCTCGCCCTGCAGCTTGCGGCGCAGCCCGGCCGTGGTGGTGACCCGCTTGACGACGTAGGAGGAGAAGCCGAGACGGGCGAAGAAGCGGTTGGCGTCGCGGCCCTGGGAGGGCACGCAGGTGGCGATCTGGTCGGCACCGAACCGCTCGGCATACGTCGCCGCGGCGGTGAGCAGCGCCTTGGCCGCACCCTGGCGGCGGGCGGTCTCGGCGACGTAGAGCTGGTCGATGCACACGCAGGGGGTGTCGGTCAGGCCGGAGAGGGGGCTGTGGGTCAGCACCATGTAGCCGACCGCCTGGCCGTCGTGGAAGGCGAGGTAGGCACGCACGTCCTCGCGAGCCAGCGCCGCGGCCACGCGGCCCTCGCTGGCCGCCCGCGTCGCCGACTCCAGGCTGCCCCCGGCCTCGACCCTCGCCGCCAGCCACAGCTGGGTGAACAGCTCGTTCTGGGAGGGTGACACCGGACGCACGCTGACCTGGGGACGCGACACAGATCCTCCATCGTTGCTGAAACACGTTGCGGCAGTGGGTCCCCCAACCCGAAGGCCCGGACGGATGCCTTCCGGGCCGAGGCAGACTCTAGAGCCAAGAGTCCCACCGGGAGAAGAGCTGGCGGAGAAATCTCCCGCCTGGCCTAGGGTTGGCCGCGTGAGTGGCGCCTTCCCCGGTCTCGGCACGGTCATCAACGTGGTCGCGGTCCTGCTCGGCGCGGGCCTGGGCATGGCCGTGGGGCACCGGCTGCCCGACCGCACCCGCTCGGTGGTCACCGACGTCCTGGGCCTGACCACCCTGCTCATGGCCGGCCTGTCGGCGGTCAGCGTGACCGACCGGGCGTTCACTTCCGCCGTGCCGACCGGGGCCCCGGTGCTCATCGTGCTCGGCAGCCTGCTGCTCGGCGGCATCGCCGGTTCGCTGCTGCGGATCGAGGAGCGCCTCGAGGGGCTCGCGGGCGCGATCCAGGCCCGACTGGCCCGGCGCCCCCGGCTGCTCGGGCTCCAGGAGGCCGGGCAGGGCCACGAGGCCCGGGAGCGCTTCATCGAGGGCTGGCTCGGCGCCTCCCTGCTGTTCTGCGTCGGCCCGCTGACCATCCTGGGCTCCCTCTCCGACGGCCTCGGTCGCGGCATCGAGCAGCTCGCGCTGAAGTCGGTGCTCGACGGCTTCGCCGCGATGGCGTTCGCCTCGTCCTTCGGCGTGGGCGTGCTGCTGTCCGCCGCCTCGGTGGCCGTCGTCCAGGGCACGCTGACGCTGCTCGGGGTGCTGCTCGGCTCGGTGCTGCCCGAGGCGCACATCGCCGCGCTGACCGCGACCGGCGGGCTCATGCTCGTCGGGATCGCGTTGCGGCTGCTGCGCATCCGGGAGGTGCCGGTCGGCGACCTGCTGCCCGCGCTGGTCGTCGCTCCCCTGCTCACCCAGCTGGTCATCGCCCTCAGCTGAGGGGACCACAGGGGTATGCCGGGTGGCGGCCACCCGGCATACCCTCGCCTCGCGTGCTGCGGCTAGACGTCACCACCGAGGTAGGCGGCCTTGACCGCGTCGTCGGCCGCGAGCGCGGCGCCGGTGCCCTCGCGCACGATCTCGCCGGTCTCCAGGATGTAGCCCCGGTTGGCGCGCTTGAGTGCCTGCGCGGCGTTCTGCTCCACCAGCAGGACCGTGGTGCCCTGCTTGTTGATCTCGGTGACGATGTCGAAGATCTGCTGGATCAGCTTGGGCGCCAGACCCATCGACGGCTCGTCCAGCAGCAGCAGCCGAGGGCGGGCCATGAGCGCCCGGCCCATGGCCAGCATCTGCTGCTCCCCACCGGACATCGTCCCCGCGGTCTGGTTCATCCGCTCCTGGAGCCGGGGGAACAGCGAGAACACCCGGTCGCGGTCCTCGGCCACAGCCTTGGTCTTGCGGTCCTTGCGGGCGTAGGCGCCCATGTCGAGGTTCTCGTTGACCGTCATGCCAGGGAAGCAGCCGCGACCCTCCGGGCTCTGGGAGATGCCCAGCACCGGGCGCTGGTGCGGCGGCATGTGGGTGATGTCCTGGCCATCGAAGCGGATCGTCCCGGCCCGCACCGGGCGCAGGCCGGAGACGGTCTTCATCGTCGTGGTCTTGCCGGCACCGTTGGCCCCGATCAGCGTGACGACCTCACCCTCCTCGACGGTGAAGGTGATGTCGCGGATCGCCTCGATGCGCCCGTAGTTGACGCACAGGCCGTTGACCTCAAGAAGCATTCTCGTCGACTCCCAGGTAGGCGGCGATGACGGCGGGGTTGTCGCGGATCTCGGCGGGCAGCCCCTCGGCGATCTTGCGGCCGAACTCCAGGACCACGATCCGGTCGGTCACGCCCATGACCAGCCGCATGTCGTGCTCGATGAGCAGCACGGTGTAGCCCTGGTCGCGGATGGTGCGGATCAGCTCCATCAGGCGGGCCTTCTCCGCGGGGTTGAAGCCGGCGGCGGGCTCGTCCAGGCACAGCAGGGTGGGGTTGGTGGCCAGCGCCCGGGCGATCTCGAGCCGGCGCTGGTCGCCGTAGGACAGGTTGCGGGCGAGCTCGTTGGCCCTCTTGCTCAGGCCCATGAACTTGAGCAGCTCGCGGGCGCGCTCGTAGCCCTCCTTCTCCTCCCGGCGGTGCTTGGGCAGGCGCAGGATGGCGGACCCGACCCCGGTCGTGTGGTGGGCGTCGGCCCCGACGAGGACGTTCTCCAGCGCGGTCATGGTGCCGAAGAGCCGGATGTTCTGGAAGGTGCGCGCGATGCCGAGGCGGGTGATCTCGTGCTTCTTGCGCCGGCCGAGCGGCTCCCCCTGGAAGCGGACGCCGCCCGAGGTCGGCTGGTAGACGCCGGTCATGACGTTGAAGCACGTCGTCTTGCCGGCGCCGTTGGGGCCGATGAGGCCGAGGATCTCGCCCTCGTTGATGTGGAACGAGACCTCGTTCAGCGCCACGACACCGCCGAAGCGAAGGGTGACGTCGTCGACCTCCAGCAGCCGGCGGGCGGACGCGCCGCCGCCGGGCGCGGGGCCGGTCGACTCGACCTGGGTCTCGGTCGCGGGAGTGGTCTCAGGCATGTGCGGTCCCCTCCTCCAGGGCCTCGATCTCCTCTTCGGACTCGATCGCCCGGACGGCCCTGCGTGGCGGCAGCAGACCCTGCGGCCGGAAGATCGCCAGGGCCATCAGCGCCAGACCGAAGAGCAGGTAGCGCTCCTCGGACAGGAACCGGAACTTCTCGGGCAGCCACGTCAGCAGGAAGGCCGCCGAGATGACGCCCCACCGGTTGCCCTGGCCACCGACGACCACCATGGCCACGAACAGCACCGAGTAGAGGATGGTGAAGTTGTCGGGGTTGAGGAACCCCTGACGGGCGGCGAACAGCGACCCGGACAGGCCGCCGATGCAGGCACCGATCGCGAACGCGAGCAGCTTGAACCGGAACGTGGGCACGCCCATGAGCTCGGCGGCGTCCTCGTCCTCCCGGGTCGCCTCCCACGCCCGGCCGACGCGCGAGTTCTGCATCAGCCGGTCGATGAAGATGACGATGATGACGACGGTCAGCGCCAGCCAGTAGAACGGGGTGGCATCGCGCACGCCGAACTCCAGGACCGTCGTCGTCGTCGACAGGTCGACCACCGGGGCCCCGCCCGACCAGTCCAGGTGCGGGATGCTGAACAGGGCAGGACCTGTCGGTGACGGCACGTTGCTGATACCCGCCGCGGCACCGAGCCAGGCGGAGTTGAGCAGGACCAGCCGGATGATCTCCCCGAACCCGAGCGTCACGATGGCGAGGTAGTCACCGCGGACCCGCAGCGTGGGGGCACCCAGCAGGATGCCGGAGACCATCGCGAAGATGATGGCCAGGGGCACGCACAGCAGCCAGGGCAGTGTGCCGTGGGCGGAGCCGAACACACCCACGGCGTAGGCGCCGATGGCGAAGAAGCCGACGTAACCCAGGTCGAGCAGACCGGCGTAGCCGATGACGACGTTGAGGCCGAGGGCGACCAGGGCATAGACCGAGCAGCTGAACAGCACGCTGGCGAAGTCGGAGTCGGTGGTCGTGATGAACGGCGGGTTGATGATCGGCAACAGGTAGACCAGCAGGGCCGCGATCACGAGCAGGACGATCTTGACCGGCTTGGGCAGCCCGGCCACCCGCCCGCGGAAGCCGTGGAAGAAGTCGGTGACGGCACTCATGCGCGGGCCTTTCCGAGCGACTCGCCCAACAGGCCGGTCGGGCGGAACAACAGGATGACGATCAGGAGCAGGAAGGCCACGACGTCCTTCCACTGGGTGCCGACGAGGGCAGAGCCGTAGTTCTCGGCGACGCCGAGGATGAAGCCGCCGAGGAGGGCGCCGCGGACGTTGCCGATGCCACCGAGCACGGCGGCGGTGAACGCCTTGACGCCGAGGATGAAGCCGGCGTTGTAGCGGGTGACGCCCACCTTGAGCAGGTAGAGCATCGCCGCCCCGCCGGCCATGATCCCGCCGACGAGGAAGGTGATCCGGATGACGCGGTCGCGGTTGACGCCCATGAGGGCCGCCGACTCGGGGTCCTGGGCCACCGCCCGGATGCCCCGGCCGAGGCGGGTGCGGCTGACGAACTGATCCAGCACCACCATCATCACCACGGCCGCGACCAGCACGATGATGTCGATGTTCTTGACGCCGTAGTCGCCGAGCTGGAACACCACGTGGCTGTCGACGAGGCTGGGGGCGACGGCGTTCTCCCGGGGGCGGCCGACGTAGTCGGCCAGGGTCCGGTCGAGCCCGAACCACGCCGCGACCTTGTCACGCAGGCCCATGAGCTCGGAGAGCACGAACGAGGCGCCGATGGCCGAGATCAGCGCGATCAGGGGCGGTGCGTTGCGCTTGCGCAACGGGCGGTAGGCGCCGTACTCCAGGATCAGGGCGACGATCGCCGAGACCAGCATCGCGGCGAGGAAGCCGAGGATGAGGTAGCCCACCACCGCGAGACCGGTCGCCTTGCCCGCCCCCAGCGCGGTGAGCACCCACACGGCGCCGAAGGTGCCCCACATGAACACCTCGGAGTGGGCGAAGTTGATCAGCCGCAGCACGCCGTAGACCAGCGTGTAGCCCAGGGCCACGAGCGAGTAGACCGCCCCGATAGCCAGGCCCGTGACCGTCAGCTCGAAGAAGTGGTGAATCAGAAGGTCCATGCAGGTCCCGTCTCGATGGCGGTGTCGGACAGCGTCAGCATCGGCGTTGGGGGGACTCTAGGCCACCCGCGGCGCCCGCAGAAGGGTCGCTGACGCGCGTGGCGGCCGGAGGCTGGTGCCTCC